>NZ_JBLRPR010000003.1:0-182487 GCF_047915665.1 Neisseria sp. LACPHL-SPEC-2024-00856 | reverse complement strand
TTTATTTTGAGGCGCAAAGGTCTTCGATGCACACGATGCGCCAGAATTGGCAGGTCAATATGGGCGTGCGCAGTATGTTCTGATGCGCGGATGCCACCTGAAAACAATCCGGAACGGTCAGACGCGTTCCGGATTGTTTTTTTTGTCGGGGGGATTTGTTTAAGGCGCGGCGGTTTGGTTTGTCGGGGCGGTTTGTCAGGGTGGTTTGTTAGTAATGGTAGGGTGGGCTTCAGCCCACCAAACCCCGAATGCCGTCGGAAGCCCGACAAGGCATTTGATGCCGTCTGAAGCGGTGGGCTGAAGCCCACCCTACCATTACGCCCTGCCATTGTTTCTGTGTCCGTACCGCTTGGCGGTATTTTTTTATATTGTAGGGTGGGCTTCAGCCCACCGAAACCCCGATGCCGTCCGAAGCCCCCGATGCCGTCTGAAAACCCAAATGGCGGCACAACAATGCCGCGCCGCCGACATTGCCATCCCGACACAAAACGGCACAGACAATAAAAAATGCCGTCTGAAAGGGCTTCAGACGGCATTGTGTTCGGACGGGCGGGCTTATTTCGCGGCCTGTTCGCCTTCTTTTGCAAAATATTTGGCGTAGATTTTGTCGTATTCGCCGCTTTCGCGTACTTTTTTCAACGCATCGTTCATTACTTTTAAGGTTTCCCCGTCGCCTTTGCGTACCGCGATGCCGTAGTGTTCGGTGGTGAAGTCGGGCAGGGTAACGAAGTCCATCCCTTTGGTCGGATTGTTTTTCACATAATTGGCGATGACCGCGCTGTCGCTGACTACGGAATCTAAGCCGCCGTTTTCCAGTTCTTTGATAATCAGGGGAACGTTTTCAAAGCGCGCGATTTTCGGATTGTCGTTGCCCAAGAGTTTGGATACGGAGAAATCGCCTGTGTAGCCGGTTACTACGCCGACTTTGTTCATGTTTTTCAAATCGTCGGAAGAAGATACTTTTTTGCCTTTCGGAACGAGGACGACTTGGGTGATTTCAAAATACGGGTCGCTGAAGTCCATAGACTGTTTGCGGTCGTCGGTAATGGTTACGCCCGACATCACAACGTCCGCATCGCCGTTGTTCAAGGCGGGGAAAAGGCTGTCCCACGGCTGGTGTTTGAATTCGATTTTAAAATTGCCCGCCTTCGCCATCGCATTCATCAAATCCACGTCGAAGCCTTCGACATTGCCTTTTGAGTCTAAAGATTCAAAGGGGGCAAACTCGGCGTTGGAAGCCACGCGGTACACTTTGTCAGGGTTGGCGGCAGGCGCGGCGGCATCTTTACCCTGACCGCCGCAGGCAGACAGCGCGAGTGCGGAACAGGCAAGGGCGGCGGCAATCCATTTTTTCATATTCATCAAAATTCCTTTCGGTAATCAAAAAGCCTAAAAAATCAGTTTAACATAAAATTAACGTTCTTTTTCACGGAAAAACGCATAAGTAACGTCGTGGAACAAATCCGTATGCGGGCTGTCCTCATAGCTCAATTCCGCCAAAGCGTCTTCAAATGCAAGCTGAATCGACTCGACCGCGATTTCGGCGGTGTCTGCGGGAAGAGCGCGGATTAAGGCTTTGAATGCGGTGGACAGGACGTGGTTCTGCATACGCAGCACGTCGTTCGCCTCTTCCAGATATTCCAAACGCTGTTCGATGCTGCTCATGATGTATCCTCGCGAATCTGTTAAAATGCGCGATTATATCAAACGCGCTTCAGGCGGGGTTTGTCCGCCTGCAAAGATTAAGGACCGGAAGCCGAAAAAATGGATACGAACAATCAGGATAAAGAGCCGAATTGGGAAAAACGCCTGGAAAACCTGCGCCGGACGCGCCGTATGAATACCGCGCCCGACCGTGTGCCGCCGGTTCAAACTTCCGAAGCGGCAAAGAGCGTGTCCGCGCCGAAATTGGACGATGCAAGCCGAAACCGTGTGTTAAAGGCGTATCTGCAAAAATGGCAGGAGGAGCACAATGCCGCCGTTGCCGAATGCGGCGAGGAAGTCGAAACCGACCCGATGGTTATTCTTCAGGAAAACTGGCTCAACGCGCAGGCTTCCCTGCAAATGTCGGTTTCGGAAAAACACATCGAATCGCGGCGTAAAATCCGGTTCGATGCCAAAAAAGACTGCGTCGAATTTGAAACTGCACAGATTGAAGGCGGGGAAAACGCCGATGCGGCAGAATCCGGCACGAATGAGCCGGCGGTTTCGGAAAACGGGGAAAACGATGCGGAAGAAACGTTGATGCCCGTCCAAATCAATATCCTGAACCCGAAAGCCGTCAACCGGCGCGAAGTGTTCTGCCTGTCCGAACAGGAGCTGACCGAACGGCTGATCAAACGCCTGCGCCCGCATCTGACCGATACCGTCAACGGCATTATCCGTACGGCGGTGCAGAAGCAGATGGCGGTTTTTACCTACCAGCTCCAGCAGATGCTGCACGAGCAGGCGGGGGCGGTAGTCGAAGACGTGTTGGAACACGATGTCCGCAAAATCCTTAACGACATCAAGTACGAGTTAAAATACAAACGCTGATTGCAATGCCGTCTGAAAGCCGTTTCAGACGGCATTTTCCTGCCCGTCCGACTTGAAAGGCGCACGGAACGGGCGCAAAATATTAACAAATTAAACAACGGGCGCGCGCCCCGTTGCCGAACGGACAAAACCGAGGAATTACCGATGAGCAAAAAACTTCATCCGCAAACGCTCGCCATACGCGGCGGCAAAGAACAAACCGGATATCGCGAACACAATCAGGCCTTGTTCCTGACCAGCAGCTTCATGTGGGACAACGCCCAACACGCCGCCGATTTGTTTTCAAAAAAAATCAAAGGCTTCACTTATACCCGTACCGCCAACCCGACCACCGCCGCCTTTGAAAAACGCATCGCCGCTTTGGAAGGTGCGGAACGCGCGGTCGCCACTTCGACGGGTATGTCTGCGATTCAGGCGGCGTTTTTCACCTTTTTGCAGGCGGGCGATCATGTGGTTTCCAGCCGCAGCCTGTTCGGCACGACCGTCGGCTTTATCAATAACATCGTTACCAAATTCGGCATCGAAGTGAGCCACGTGTCGCCGACCGATATAAACGAATGGAAAGCCGCCGTCAAAGCCAACACCAAACTACTGTTTTTGGAAACGCCGTCCAACCCCTTGGGCGAAGTAGCCGACCTGGAAGCCTTGGCGGAATTGGCGCACGGCATCGGCGCGCTCTTGGTGGTGGACAACAGCCTGCTGTCGCCCGTCGGCTCGCAGCCTTTGAAACACGGCGCGGATATTTCCGTTTCCTCCGCAACCAAAGCCATAGACGGACACGGGCGCGTGATGGGCGGCGTGTTGGCGGGTTCGGAAGAGTTGTTGGCGCAGGTCGCCGTTTACTGCAACTCTTGCGGGCTGGCAATGTCGCCGTTTAACGCATGGCAGTTGTTGGGCGGCGTGGAAACCCTGTCGCTGCGTATGGAAAAACAGTTCGACAACGCCCTGAAAATCGCGCAATGGCTGCAAGCGCAGCCGCAGGTTCAAGCCGTGTACTACACCGGATTGCCCGACCATCCGCAGGCAGAGCTTATCCGCAAACAGCAAAACGGCGGCGGCATCGTCATCGGCTTTGAAGTCGCCGACCAAGAAGCGGCGTGGAAAGTCGTGGACGGCGTGGAACTCTTTTCCCGAACCGCCAACCTCGGCGACGTACGCTCGACCATCACCCATCCGTGGACAACCACGCACGGCAGGATGCAGCCCGAAGAAAAACTCGCCGCCAACATCCGCCCCGGATTGGTGCGCCTGTCGGTCGGTTTGGAATATGTTGGCGATTTGATTGACGATTTGAAACAGGCACTCGCGCGCTGATTGCGTGTTTCAGACGGCATTGGACAGTAGATGCCGTCTGAAACCCTTATCGCGTATGGCATACACATCAACAATAGGAAAAAATATGGATGAAGCGGTTTTTGCCGATTG
This sequence comes from Neisseria sp. LACPHL-SPEC-2024-00856, assembly GCF_047915665.1. Lineage (NCBI taxonomy): Bacteria > Pseudomonadati > Pseudomonadota > Betaproteobacteria > Neisseriales > Neisseriaceae > Neisseria > Neisseria sp. LACPHL-SPEC-2024-00856. Next base: position 178,527 of record NZ_JBLRPR010000003.1, on the reverse strand, counting down.
GGCGTTGAAAATCTGCCTGACCGGTTTGATTATTTTTTTGGGTTTTATCGTTTGGAATTTGGGCAAGGAGTCTAAAGCGGGCAAATTCGGCATCGCCATTTTGTTTTTGGTTTTGGGCTTGGGCGTGTTCGGTTTTGTGTTCAAAGAGTTATTGATTAAGTTTTTGGTATTGCCGAAATAGGTTTGCGGCCTGTCAAAATGCCGTCTGAAATCATAAAAAGTAATCTGCACCCTAAAAGTTTGATTTAACCGCCAACTGATTAAGGTGCGGATTTTTATGACAAAATATAGTGGATTAAATTTAAACCAGTACAGCGTTGCCTCGCCTTAGCTCAAAGAGAACGATTCTCTAAGGTGCTCAAGCACCAAGTGAATCGGTTCCGTACTATTTGTACTGTCTGCGGCTTCGTCGCCTTGTCCTGATTTTTGTTAATCCACTATAAAAATCATCTTTCCGCAGTCATTCCCACGGACGCGAAAGCCTGTCTTTTTGAATCCCGGATAATTTTACATCGTCATTCCCGCGCAGGCGGGAATCCAGATCATTGGGTAGCGGCAATGTTCAAAAGTCGTCTGAAAAATCAGAAGTTCTAGATTCCAGTTTTCACGGGAATGACGGAATTTCAGACGGCATCCTCCCGCCCCGTCATTCCCGCGCAGGCGGGAATCTAGTCCGTTCGGTTTCAGTCATTTACGATAAATTCCTGTTGCTTTTCATTTCCGGATTCCCACTTCCGTGGGAATGACGGTTTGGAAGTTGCCTGAAACTCGAAAACCACTATAAAACTGAACGAATCGGATTCCCACTTCCGTGGGAATGACAAACTTTAAGGTGTGATGACTTATCCAAAACAGTCGAAACGCAAAAACCGGTTTCTCGTTTGCATAAGAACGGCAAATTTTTCGGTGTCTTGTTTTATGGGCGTTATCCCTTGTCCGCTCCGTAGGGCAGGTAAACGTCGAAGCGTGTGCTTTTGCCGGTGTATTGGTAGGCAGGAGCTTGTCCGGCAAGGTGTTCTCCCAGGCGCGGGCGTTTGACGACGACGCGTTTTTTTGCAGTCTGTCGGGCGGTATGGAGGAGGACGGCCTCATCTTGCGCTTCACCGACGAGCCGGTGGAAGTAGGCCATTTCTTTTTTGACGGCGGCACTTTTGCGGCGTTCGGGATACATCGGGTCGAGATAGACGATGTCGGGTTTGCCTTGTGTTTGAACAAGTACGGGCATTTGTTCGGCGGCATTGCCGAAATGGAGCTTGATGCGCGCAGCGGTGTCTTGCGTTTCGGGATTGAGAAGGGCGCGGCGGATGCCGTCTGAAAGCAGGCAGGCGACGGCGGGATGCTGCTCGAAGGCGGTAACGGCCAGCCCGAGCGAGGCGAGGACGAAGCTGTCGCGCCCCAATCCGGCGGTCGCATCCCACACGGTGGGTTTGGCGGTATGGTTGACGGCTTTGGCGATGAGTTCGCCCCCGCCTTTTGTGCGCCGGTATTGTGCCGCACCGGAGGCAAAATCGACGGTAACGCCGCCCTTTTCCCCGACAAGCCTGAGGCTGACGGTATCGTGTTCGGCAAGGAGGTAGCTGCCTTGTTCGGGCGGTTGGGAAACGGGCACGAGGGGGAATGCCCGTATCAGGGCGCGGACGGCTTCGGTGGCGGTGTCGTCAATGAGGATGTCGGTCATAGTGTTTTGTGTCCGTTCGGGCGTGGGGCGAACCCGCTTTCCCGTGCCGTTTCAGACGGCATTTTTCGGGTGGGCGGGGATGGCGCGGATGCCGTTTTGCCGTCAGCAGATGTTGAGGCGTTCCATACGGTAGCGCATCGAACGGAAGCTGATGCCCAAGCGTTTGGCAGCCTGCGTGCGGTTGCCTTCGGTTTGTTTGAGGGTTTGTTCGATGATGTCGCGTTCGATTTGGTCGAGATAGTCCTGTATCTGCATGGTATCGGGGTCGAACGGCAGGACGCGGGACGGTGCGGCGGCTGTTTCAGACGGCAAGGTATCGGCGGCGCGCTCGGCGGTTTCCGTCCGGACGGGCTTGTGGCGCACATCTTGGATTTGCAGGTCGTCGATTTGCACGGTATGCCCGACGCACAGGGCGACGGCGCGTTCGAGGATGTTTTCCAGTTCGCGGAAATTGCCCGGATAGCTGTAATTCAGGAGCATCTGTTGCGCGGCGGGGGAGAGTGTGTAAGGCCGGTTGTTGCGGCTGTGTTTGTACAGGAGGTAGGGGATGAGCAGCTTCAAATCTTCGCGCATTTCACGCAGGGACGGCATATTGAGGCTGATGACATTGAGGCGGTAATACAGGTCTTGGCGGAATGCGCCGCTTCCGACAAGGGCTTCGAGGTTTTTGTGGGTGGCGCAGACGATGCGGACATCGACGGGCTGCTCGGCGGTATCGCCGATGCGGCGCACGGCTTTTTCTTGAATCGCGCGCAGGAGTTTGACCTGCATGGAAAGGGGCAGGTCGGCGACTTCGTCCAAAAATAAAGTACCGCCGTCGGCGTGGCGGAAGAAGCCGTCGTGGTCTTTGTCGGCGCCGGTAAAGCTGCCTTTGCGGTAGCCGAAAAATTCGCTTTCCATCAGGTTTTCGGGAATCGCACCGCAGTTGACGGCGACGAAAGGTTTGCCCGCGCGGTCGGACAGTTCGTGTATGGTGCGCGCCGCCTGTTCCTTGCCCGTGCCGGATTCGCCGGAAATATAGACGGGTACTTTGCCGGGCGCGAGGCGGCGGATGAGGTGGCGGATTTCGACCATCTGCGGAGAGCTGCCGAGCAGGCGGGGCATATCGGGTTCCGCATAGGGAAGGGCGGCGGAAACGGGCGGTGCCGCCGGTATCGCGTTTGCAGGTTCCGGGGCTTCAGACGGCATTGGGGAAGAAACGGGGGATGCCGTCCGAACGGGCGGTTCGGGGATTTTGTTTTGGTTTTCGGAAACGGAAATTGCCGATTTGACGAGGGAACGCAGCCGGGCGAGGGTAATGGGTTTTTGGATGTAGTCGAACGCGCCGCAACGCAGGGCTTCCTGTGCCTGATCGGCATTGCCGAAGGCGGTAATGACGGCAATCGGGATGTCGAGTGCACGGCTGTTGATGTGTTGGACGACTTCCAGCCCCGAGCCGTCGGGCATACGCATATCGGTCAGGACGAGCGAATAGCGTTGGCTGTCGAGCTTGTTTTTGGCTTCGGCAACGCCTGACGCGGTATGGACGCGCAGCCCCATTTTCATCAGGGTCATTTCCATAAGGTCGAGAATGTCGGTTTCGTCATCGACGACGAGGACGGGATGTTGCAGTTCAGTCATTGTTTTTTTCCGGTAATGTGAGTTTGAAGCATTTGGCTTCGGGCAGGTAGGTCAAATCGCCGAAGTTGGCGTGTGCCAGTTCGCGGGCGACATACAGCCCGAGGCCGGTGCCGTTTTCCGCCGTGGTGTAAAAGGGTTCGAACAGGTGTTCCTGCACTTCGGGCGGTACGCCGCCGCCGTCGTCGGCAAAAAGGATGCAGACGGTGTTTTTTTGTGCGGGGCGGATGGTGACGGAAATCGAGCCGGGCTGTTTGCGGCTGTGCCGCCACGCGTTGTTGGCGAGGTTCCACATAATTTGCCGCAGGTGGGCGGGATCGAAATAGGCGGTCGGGCTGCCGCCTTGAATATCCGGACGGATGCAGCCGACGGCATCGGGATGGCCGAGCAGGAACTCTTGTTTGAATTCTTCCCAAAACGGTATCAGGCCGATAGTTTCGCGTTCGGTTTTGTTGCGCTTGTTGAGCGAGGAAATGTCTTCGAGCATTTTGTCGATGCGGCAGACGTTGCCGTCGATGATTTTGCACAATTTGGCGTTGAACGGATCTGCCGCCCCTGCCTCCATATTTTCGCGCAGCAGGTCGTTGGCGTGGCGGATGGCGGACATCGGGTTGCGGATTTCGTGGGCAAGGTTGGCGGTCAGTTGTCCGAGCGCGGCAAGTTTGACGGACAGGGCTTCCGCCTGAATTTCGCTCTGCGGGCGGATGTAGAGGATGAGCAGCTTGTCCGGCCCTTTGTTGACCGGAACGGCGCGGATGCCGGCGTTCAGGCCGGGTGTGCCGAGGACGTATTCGAAATTGTGCGGAGAGGCTCGGTCCCACAGTTCGGCGGCAGAATCGGACAGGCCGGCGCGCCGTCCGATTTCGAGCGCGGGGAAAAGGTCTTTCGCCTTCCGGTTGAACAGCACCGCCAGCCCTTCGGTATTGATGACGACGACGGCTTCCTGAACGCGTTCGAGTACGGTTTGGCTCAAGCCTTTGATGCGCCGGTAGGCGAGGTGGTTGTCGCGGGCCAGTTGGCCGGCGCTGTCGATGTATTTGACCGACAGGGAAGTGAAGATGGCGGAAAGATAGGAGGCGGCGACGAGGATGAAAGTTGCCGAGGCGGTACGGGTATCCGATATGAGCGGGTATTTGCCGATATTGCCGTCGGCAATGGCGTTGAATATCAGCAGGATGGCGGCGTAGCTGGAATAGAGCAGGGGGTAACGCCCGTAGCTGAGCAGGCAGGAGCAGACGACGAAGGGCAGGATCAGGATGCCGAAGCCGGAATCGATGCCGCCGAACAGGTAGGTCAGCACGCCGATCATCGTGATGTCCGCCACCGCGCTGAAACGCGGCATTTTCAGCGACTGCCATTGCCAATGCGGATGGATGATGGAAAAGAAAATCAGCCAGCAGGCAATGGCGAGCCAAACATAAAACGCCCACGCCGTCCACGAAGCGTGCAGGTTCGCACGGCTGCCGGTTTCCAGCCCGAGGATGTGCATAATCATCAGCGGGAAAACGATGGCGACGCGGATGATGTTGATCAGATTGGGAATCCGGTCTTTGAGTTTTTCAAGTTCGCGGGGGTTGGAAATCACCATAATATGTGCGGAACCGGGTTTATTTGGGGGAAGAAAGCTGTTTCAGGCTGCCCGATATGGGTAATAGTCTGCCTTTTTTGCCGCGTTTTGCCTCAAGCAGGGAGACGGGGATGCGGTCTTTGTGCGCCGCGCCGCGCCTGCCTTCGCTTTCAATCAGGATTTCCGGCTCGGAAGAAACGGCGGTATGCGTCATCGATTCGCCGGTGTTTAATCCGATGATTTGCAGCCCTTTGCCTTTCGCCATAATTTTCAATTCGCCGATGGGGAAGGCGATGGCGCGGTTTTGACTGGTGGCGGCAATGATTTTGCAGTCTGGGTTGATGAACGAGGAGGCATAGACGGCAACCGGCGGCAAAACGGTTTCGCCGCTGTCTGCGGTCATCACCACTTTGCCCGCTTTCACGCGCCCGACCATATCAGCCAACTTGGCGATGAAGCCGTAGCCGCCGCTGCCCGATAATAAATAATGTTGTTCCGGCAATCCTGTCAGCATCGCAACGGGTTTCGCGCCGTTTTGCAACTCGATCAAGGATGAAACCGGTACGCCGTCGCCGCGTCTGCCGGGGATTTCGGCGGCATCAAGGGTGTAGGTTCTGCCCGATGAATCGAGAATGACGACGGGTAAAACCGTTCTGCCTTCGAGGGTCTGCTTGAGGCGGTCGCCTTCTTTGAACGCGGTTTGGCTCAAATCGAGGTTATGTCCGGCGCGGCTGCGTATCCAGCCTTTTTCCGACAAAATCAGTGTGATGGGTTCGTCGGCGGTGGTTTGCGTCAGCACGGCGCGTCCGGCCTCTTCCACCAGCGTGCGGCGCGCGTCGCCGTATTGTTTCATATCCGCCTGCATCTCTTTAATCAGCAGCTTGCGTTTTTCGTTTTCGTCGCCCAAAAGGATATTCAGACGGCCTTGTTCCTCACGCAATTCGTTCAATTCTTTTTCGAGTTTGAACCCTTCCAAACGCGCCAACTGGCGCAGGCGGATTTCCAAAATGTCTTCGGCTTGGATTTCGGTCAGTCCGAACGCCGCCATCAGGTCGGTTTTCGGATCGTCTGATTCGCGGATGACTTTAATCACTTCGTCGATGTGCAGAAAGACTTTCAGACGGCCTTCGAGGATGTGCAGCCGTTTTTCCACTTGGTTCAAACGGAATTTCAGACGGCGTGTTACGGTTACGACGCGGAAATCCAGCCATTCTTGCAAAATCGTTTTCAGGTTTTTCTGCGCGGGGCGGTTGTCCAGTCCCATCATCACCAAGTTCATGGACACATTGCCTTCCAGCGAAGTCTGCGCCATTAGCGTGTTGATGAAGGTGTCGGTATCGATGCGGCTGGATTTCGGCTCGAACACCAGACGCACGGGATGTTCGCCGTCGGACTCGTCGCGCACGCGGTCGATTAAATCCAGCATCAGCTTTTTGGTGTTGAGCTGGTCTTGGTTGAGCTGTTTCTTACCCGCTTTCGGTTTCGGGTTGGTTTGTTCTTCGATTTCGGCAAGGATTTTGGCGGAATTGGCGTTCGGCGGCAGCTCGGTTACGATGACGCGCCACTGTCCGCGCGCCAGCTTCTCGATTTCATAACGCGCACGCACGCGCACGCTGCCTTTGCCGGTTTCGTAAATCCGGCGCAATTCGTCCGCCGGCGTGATGATTTGACCGCCGCCGGCAAAATCGGGGGCGGGAATGTACTGCATCAGGTCGGCGGTTTCCAGCGTCGGTTTTTTCAACAACGCAATCGCCGCCTGCGTGACTTCGTTCAAATTGTGCGACGGAATTTCAGTCGCCATCCCCACCGCGATGCCCGATGCACCGTTGAGCAGCACCATAGGCAGGCGTGCGGGCAGGTGCAGCGGTTCGTCAAACGCGCCGTCGTAGTTCGGCACGAAATCCACCGTCCCCTGATTGATTTCGGACAACAGCAATTCCGCAATCGGCGTCAGCCGCGCTTCGGTGTAACGCATCGCCGCCGCCCCGTCGCCGTCGCGCGAACCAAAGTTGCCGATGCCGTCGATTAAGGGATAGCGCAAGGTAAAATCCTGCGCCATCCGCACCATCGCCTCATAGGCGGAACTGTCGCCGTGAGGGTGGTATTTGCCCAAAATCTCGCCGACCACGCGCGCCGATTTCACCGGCTTCGCCCCCGCCGTCAAACCCATATCGCGCATCGCAAACAAAATACGCCGCTGCACGGGCTTTTGGCCGTCTGAAACTTCAGGCAGCGCGCGGCCTTTGACCACGCTCATGGCGTATTCGAGATAGGCGCGTTCGGCATATTGACCGAGCATCAGCGTGTTGGAATCGGTATGTGGGGCGTGCGCTTGCGTATTCATTGTGTATGCGGAATGTAAAGCAAAGGACATTATTGTAAATCAAAACGGCAAACCATAGTGGGCGCCGTGTCTAAATCTGAATCAAATACGGGAAATGTGAAAATATGTTATAAATAAGGCTTTCCCACTTTCACACATTGGAGACGATATGGAATTGGTATTTATCCGCCACGGACAAAGCGAATGGAACGCGAAAAACCTGTTTACAGGCTGGCGCGACGTGAAGCTGAGCGAGCAGGGGCTTGCCGAGGCTGCCGCCGCCGGCAAAAAACTGAAAGAAAACGGCTATGAGTTCGACATCGCCTTCACATCCGTCCTGACCCGCGCGATTAAGACCTGCAACATCGTTTTGGAAGAATCCGACCAACTGTTCGTACCGCAAATCAAAACATGGCGGCTGAACGAACGCCACTACGGCCGACTGCAAGGTTTGGACAAAAAACAAACCGCCGAACAATACGGCGACGAGCAAGTCCGCATCTGGCGGCGCAGCTACGACACCCTGCCGCCGCTTTTGGACAAAGATGACGCGTTTTCCGCACACAAAGACCGCCGCTATGCCCATCTGCCTGCCGATGTTATCCCCGACGGCGAAAATTTGAAAGTTACTTTGGAGCGCGTATTGCCGTTTTGGGAAGACCAAATCGCCCCCGCGATTTTGAGCGGAAAACGCGTCTTGGTGGCGGCGCACGGCAACTCCCTGCGCGCGCTGGCAAAACACATCGAGGGCATTTCCGACGAAGACATCATGGGCTTGGAAATCCCGACCGGTCAGCTGCTGGTGTACAAATTGGACGACAATTTGAAAGTCATCGAAAAATTCTACCTGTAAGGGTGTGAAATAAAAAATGCCGTCTGAAGCCCAGCGTTTCAGACGGCATTTTTGACAAGGCGGCAAAACGCATCAGCCGCGTACCAAGAAGCGCCCCGTCGCTATCCGGTGCAGCGTACCGGCAAGCAGCAGCGCCACGCCTGCCGATCCGGCGGCGGCAAGCGTCAGCCCCAAGCCCGACAGTACGCCGGAAGCCGCCAGATGCAGGCCGCATCCCGCCATTGCCGCGAAACCGAATGAAAATCCCCAAAAGCTCATCGTAAAACCGCCTTCCCAAAACCAGCGGGTCAGGCGCAGCAAGAACAAAAGCTGCAGGCAGCCGTAGCCGATTAATGCCAACGCAAAACCGTCGACTTTACCGCCGACGGCAAAATACGCGCCGCAGCCGACAAAGGCGGGCGCAAGCTGGATGCCGACCACGCCGCGCGCCGCCGTGCCGACCGGTGCCGCCGTGCGCAGCCTGCCCAAGATGGAGGCTTCCAAGCTCAGCCAGGAAAACATACCCGCGCCGAAAAACAAAGCTGCATAATCATGATGCCCCAACGCCGCCAGAGATGACGCGCTGACAAAGTTTGTCGCAACCGTAGGCAGATAAATAATCGGCGTCGTCGCCTCCAAGGAATGCAGGCCGCGCTACAGACCGGCCGCCCGATACATCGAAAACGCCAACTGTCCGGCAACGCCGACATAAATCAGGACTGCCGCCGCGCCTGCCTGATAGGGCTTCAGCGCGAGTCCCTCCAGCATAGCGGTAATCGGAATCGCGCTGATGAAGCAGCATTGCACCAAGTCCCGCAAATCAGACAAAAAATCGTTTCGGTACGCAAATATTTTGATCAGGTATGCCGCCACCAGCAAGAGCCAGAAAACCGAAGCCACCGCAAGCAGCGATTCGGCAGCCAAGGCGGGCAGCAGCCCGACAGACGCGCCGTAACGCCACGACAGCCCCAAGGCAAACAAGCCCAGCGCGATGCTGAAATAGCTCAAAGGAATCGGAAATTTCTTAGATGCAGACATAAACACCCTTCAGACGGCATGCCGCCGTAACGCACAGATTAATTTGCGTATGATATAAAAAACAGGCAGGCGGAGGATGACGTATCCGTATCGGCATATTGCCGTTTCGTCTCATTGCGCCCGATGTCGGAAGTGGTTGCGCATCGGGCGCGCGTTTTTTGCGGTGCAGCGTGATTTGGATGCAGGGGAAAACGAATCAGTAACCGTATTAACCGTAGGGTGGGCTTTAGCCCACCAATCAACGACTGAAAATGAAGAAAACGGTGGGCTGAAGCCCATCCTACGCAACTATTTGTCAGACTTCCTGCGGTTACAGTCCCGGCACAACATCTGGCAATTCTCTTCAATCGTTTTCCCACCTTCGCACCACGGTGTAATGTGATCGCCTTCCATTTCCGACAATTCAAATTTCTGTTTGCAGTGTGGGCAAATGCCGTCTTGTTTTTCGTAAACCTTCTGTTTGATGCTGTCTGAAAAGGCACGGATGTTTAAATACTTTTCATCGCGGGTTAAAACGTATTGGTAAATCCCTTTTTTGTTTTCCACATCGTCGTCGGCAATCAGTTTGGCAATTTCCGCTTCCAATATATCTTTATCCAAATCGGTATCTTTGAAACGGTTGTATAGAAATCCCCAAGGCTGCCCTTTCATCAGTTTGATGCGTTTATTGGGAAATTTTAGTTTTACCCATTCAATCACATTTTTGAAATACAGCCATAAATCATCGGCATTCTTATCATGTTGGTGAACCGCCATATATTTGCAGACTGCTTCGTCTCCGTCTTGGTTGGCAATCCACCCGATAGCGGTTTCCAAATAGTCCTGGCGGATGGCTGTACCGTTCAAATAGTCTTTTCCGATTTGGTAGGCGGCACAGTTGGTTTTGCTGAAATGACGTTTGGCATCCGTTACCCAGTTGCCCGAATACACGGCGTTGCGTAATTCTTGGTCGGTCAGTTTCTCACCCGCAATATTGATGGTTTTGAACCAGTCCAGCTTTTCGCTGTCCGTCCCTTCGCACCGGTAAACGGTCAGTTCGTAATTTAAAATCTTCTCCTGTTCGTCTGCCTGCAAATTATGGAAGTAGCGCATCATATAGGCAAAATCGCCGTTCACATATTGGCAGATGGAAACAGTGCGCTGTTGCCCGTCCACGATTTCAAACGTGCCGTCATCGCGCACCGCCCAATACATCACATTAAGTGGAAATCCTTTCAATACGGTATCAATCACGGCATCACGCTGCTTGTCTTTGTAGACAAACTCGCGCTGATAGGGCGGGCGAACGTCCAGTTTGCCGCCGAAAGCGCGTACGCCGTCTTCGTTGTTGTCGGTATAGCCCGCTGCCGTTTTGCTTTCACTGTCGTAGCCCGTCAGTTCGCGGATGGTGAGGGTAGTCATTTGGATTTTCATGGTCATTCCCCTTTTTGCCTGATAAATATACGTTTATATATCCTGTTGCCGTTAATTAAAGGTTGCGCCACCTTGCTTTCTGCATGCCACAAGCCGTTTGAAAACCCTTTTCCTTCACTCTCGGTTGCACCTAAAATATCAAACTGCTCGGGATTGTATTTATCCAAAAACGTAATCGGCACACCCATCACACCATCGTAATCGCAGGGAATATCGGCAACCTTGGATACTTCGATGGCATCGTAGTTATCGTATTTTGGATAATCTTCGGGGTTGTAGGTTCGGTATAAAATCAGTTCTTCGTGGCGTTTGGCGATATCCAGGTTGGTAAACCAGCAGGCTTGGGCGCGTGCCTTGACTTCCCCGTCCACAATGCGGTAACTGCTGCCTGTTTTCTTGGTTTCAACAAGGATTTCGGCATAGTTATCAGGTACGCCGAATAGCATATCCGTTCCCATCGGCGTAGAACCCAGCCACATTTTATTGTCTTTAATTAGCGGAAAAATTTCTTTGTAGGTAATAGCGTTTTTATTGCCGATGATGATGAAGTATTTTCCGTATTCCACTAACTGCGCCACATATTCCCGAAACAGTGAAAACGGCGGATTGGTTACGACGATATCAGCCTGTTTCAACAGTCCGATACATTCCTCACTGCGGAAGTCGCCGTCGCCTTTCAGCGGTTTGACTGCTATTTCTTCGGGGGAGGGAATGCCGTTGCCGTCTTTGTCCCCTGTATATTCCAGCCAAACCGCCTGTTCGCTGTCGTTTTGGCTGAACAGGTCGCTGTTTTGGTTTTTGTAGCAGGTGGCAATCAGCTTTTTCAGGCCGAGATGCTCGAAATTGTAAGAAAAATAATGGAAGAAATTGCTGACGCGCGGGTCGTCGCAGTTGCAATAAACAGTTTTGTTTTTGAAATGGTGTTTGTAGTGCCGCAGCTCTTTTTCGATGTCGGAAAGCTGGGTGTAGAACTCATCGTTTTTGGCTTTGTTTGCCGCGTGAAGGGATTTGTTGCCTGCCATATCAAACCCCTTTAAAAATACAAGAAAGGTTTGATATTTTACTGATTTTTAAGTTATAATTGCCAAGCCAAGCCAAGCCAAGCCAAGCCAAGCCAAGCCAAGCCAAGCCGCTATATCTGTGTCTGCTGTTCATATGATGTTTCCTTGTCTTAATTTATTCAAACAGGCTGCCTGAAAACCCACTTTCAGGCAGCCTGTATTTTTCTACATTACAGCTTCTCTTTAACCCAACCTTCCGCGCTTGCCAGCATTTCGGGCAATTTGCCGGCATCCGTACCGCCGGCTTGCGCCAAGTCGGGACGGCCGCCGCCTTTGCCGCCGACTTGTTCGGCTGCAAATTTAACCAGATCGCCTGCTTTCACTTTTCCGGTCAGGGCTTTGGATACGCCTGCGCACAGGGAGACTTTGCCGTCGTTGACTGCCGCTAAAAGAATCACGGCGTTGTCGGATTTTCCGGTCAGGTCGGTTACGATTTCGCGCAGGGCGGCTGAGTCGGCTTCGATTTGGGCGGCAACGAGTTTGGCTGAGCCCAGGTCTTTTGCATCGTCCAAGAGTTTTGCGCCCGCGTGGACGGCGAGTTCGGCTTTGGCGCGAGCCAATTCTTTTTCCAATGTTTTGGCGTGTGCCGTGCCTGCTTGGATTTTCGCCAGTACGTCTTTTTCGGTTTGGGCTTTGGTTTCGGCAATGATGTCTTTCACCAAGCGTTCTTGCTCTTGCGCCCATTTGAGTGCGTTCAGGCCGGTGATGGCTTCGATACGGCGCACGCCTGCGGCAATACCGCCTTCGCTGATGATTTTGAAGAGGCCGATGTCGCCGGTGCGTGAAACGTGCGTGCCGCCGCACAATTCGGTTGAGAAACCGCCCATTTGCAGCACGCGTACTTCGTCGCCGTATTTTTCGCCGAAAAGCATCATCGCGCCGGTTTTTTGCGCGTCCTCCATACTCATAATGGCGGCGTTGACGGCAACGTTCGCCAAAACGGCTTCGTTGACGCGGCGTTCGACTTCGGCGATTTCTTCGGCAGTTACCGCTTGGGGATGAGAAATGTCGAAACGGGTGGATTCGGCGGTAACCAAAGAGCCTTTTTGTTCGACGTGTCCGCCCAATACATCGCGCAGGGCTTTGTGCATCAGGTGGGTCGCGCTGTGGTTGCGCATATTGGCATTGCGGATTTCATCATCTACTTTGGCGGTAACGCTGTCGCCGACTTTCAGACGGCCTGAAGTTTGTACGCCGAATTGACCGAATACGGCCGCTTTGATTTTTTGGGTATCGCGTACTTCAAAGCGGTTTTCGCCTGAGAAGATATAGCCTACGTCGCCGACTTGGCCGCCGGATTCTGCATAGAACGGGGTAAAGTCGATGACGACTGCGCCGCTGTCGCCTTCGTTCAATTCGTTGACTTGCTCGCCGTCTTTGTAGAGTGCCAACACGGTGGCTTCGGTTTGGCGTTCGCTATAACCTTTAAACTCGGTGTCTTGACCGTCGTAAGGCAGTTGGGCGTTGGCTTTGAAGCTTTGTGCGGCGCGTGCGCGTGCACGTTGGGCTTCCATTTCGCGCTCGAAGCCTGCTTCATCCAGTTCAATATTGCGTTCACGGCAGATGTCGGCGGTCAAGTCGTATGGGAAACCGTAAGTATCGTAGAGTTTGAAGATGATTTCGCCGTCGAGTGTTTTGCCGCCTTTGGCCAGCGCGTTTTCCAACAAGGCCATACCGGTTTCCAGAGTTTGGGCAAAACGGCTTTCTTCGTTTTTCAATGCTTCTTCGATTTGCGCCTGTTTTTCTTTCAACTCGGGGTAGGCATCGCCCATCTCTTTGACCAAATCGGCAACGAGTTTGTGGAAGAACGGTTTGCTTTGACCCAGTTTGTAACCGTGGCGCACGGCGCGGCGGATAATGCGGCGCAAAACATAACCGCGTCCTTCGTTGGCAGGCAATACGCCGTCTGCAATCAGGAAAGAGCAGGAGCGGATGTGGTCGGCGATAACTTTCAGGCTGGGTTCTTCCATACTGAACGGCGCGCCGGTTTCGCGGGCGACGGCTTTGAGCAGGTCTTGGAACAAGTCGATTTCATAGTTGCTGTGGACGTGCTGCATTACCGCCGCCATACGTTCCAAGCCCATACCGGTATCGACGGACGGCTTGGGCAGCGGATTCATATTGCCTTGCTCGTCGCGGTTGAACTGCATGAATACGCAGTTCCAAATTTCGATCCAGCGGTCGCCGTCTTCTTCGGGGCTGCCGGGAATGCCGCCCCAGATTTCTTCGCCGTGGTCGTAGAAAATTTCGGAGCAAGGGCCGCAAGGGCCGGTGTCGCCCATTTGCCAGAAGTTGTCGGATGCGTATTTTGCGCCTTTGTTGTCGCCGATGCGGACGATACGCTCGGCAGGCATGCCGATTTCGTTCAGCCAAATGTTGTAGGCTTCGTCGTCTTCTGCGTAAACGGTAGCCAACAGTTTGTCTTTAGGGATGTTCAACCATTCGGGGGAAGTGAGAAACTCCCAAGCGAAGTGGATGGCGTCGCGCTTGAAGTAGTCGCCGAAAGAGAAGTTGCCCATCATTTCAAAGAAGGTGTGGTGGCGGGCGGTGTAGCCTACGTTTTCCAAGTCGTTGTGTTTGCCGCCTGCACGTACGCATTTTTGCGCGGTGGTGGCACGGCTGTACGGGCGTTTGTCGAAACCTAAGAATACGTCTTTAAACTGGTTCATGCCCGCGTTGGTAAACAGCAGGGTCGGGTCGTCGTGCGGCACGAGGCTGGAAGAGCGGACGACGGTGTGGCCTTTGGTTTCAAAAAATTTTAGGAATTTTTGGCGCAGTTCGGAAGTTTTCATAATTTTTTCAATGTCTCTCAAATGTCTTGTCATGGTAAAAGCAGGGAAAACGAACGGCGGTATCTTACCGCAAATCCCTGTTTCTAGCTATGGAAGCGGCGGCTTTCAGACGGCATTGCGGGATTTTGAATGCCGTCTGAAGCCCTGTTCCCAATATCGGCTATAATGGCCGCTTTCTCCAACCCGATATGCAAGGAATGATAATGACCAAACATCTGCCCCTGGCCGTCCTGACTGCTTTGCTGCTTGCAGCGTGCGGCGGTTCGGACAAACTGCCTGCCGAAAAACCGGCACCGGCGGAAAACCAAAACGTATTGAAAATTTACAACTGGTCGGAATACGTCGATCCGGAAACCGTTGCCGATTTTGAAAAGAAAAACGGCATCAAGGTTACTTATGATGTGTACGACAGCGATGAAACGCTGGAAAGCAAGGTGCTGACCGGAAAATCCGGTTACGACATTGTCGCGCCGTCCAATGCGTTTGTGGGCAGGCAGATTAAGGCAGGTGCTTATCAGAAAATCGATAAGTCGCTGATTCCCAATTATAAACATCTCAACCCCGAAATGATGAGGCTGATGGACGGGGTCGATCCCGGCCACGAATACGCCGTGCCGTTTTATTGGGGGACAAATACCTTCGCCATCAATACCGAACGCGTGAAAAAGGCTTTGGGTACGGACAAGCTGCCGGACAACCAGTGGGATTTGGTGTTTAACCCCGAATACACTTCCAAACTCAAACAATGCGGTATCAGCTATTTGGACAGCGCGGCGGAAATTTATCCTATGGTGTTGAACTATTTGGGTAAAAACCCGAACAGCAGCAATACGGAAGACATCAGGGAGGCAACCGCCCTGCTCAAGAAAAACCGCCCCAATATCAAACGCTTCACTTCGTCCGGCTTTATCGATGATTTGGCGCGCGGCGATACCTGCGTAACAATCGGTTTCGGCGGCGATTTGAACATCGCTAGACGGCGTGCCGAAGAAGCAGGCGGCAAGGAAAAAATCCGCGTGATGATGCCCAAAGAGGGCGTGGGGATTTGGGTGGATTCTTTCGTGATTCCGAAAGATGCGAAAAACGTCGCCAACGCGCACAAATACATCAACGACTTCCTCGATCCGGAAGTGTCGGCGAAAAACGGTAATTTCGTTACCTACGCGCCTTCGAGCAAGCCGGCGCGCGATTTGATGGAGGACGAATTTAAAAACGACAATACGATTTTCCCGAGTGGGGAAGATTTGAAAAACAGCTTTATTATGGTCCCCATCCGGCCGGCGGCATTGAAGTTTATGGTGCGCCAGTGGCAGGATGTGAAGGCAGGGAAATAAAGCCCAATGTGCCGTCTGAAGGATGTTCGGACGGCATTTTTTATCTTTGGCGGAACAGGGATTGCAGCCGCTGTTTGAAGGTAATGGGGCGGATGCTGCTCAAAATGCCGCTGAGGATAATGATGCACATACCGAGTATTTCCTGCCAGAAAAGCTTTTCGCCCAAAAAGAACGCCGCCGAAAGCGCGGAAAAGACGACGGTCATATAGGAAAGCGAGGCAACCGTGAATTTGTCGCCGACTTTGTAGGCGCGCGTCATTGACAGTTGGGCAATCAGCGCGGACACGCCGATGCCCGACAGATAAACCGCCGACTGCCGAGACAGCATATGCCAGCCGGTCAGCGTCGCCCAAACCGACGACATCGCCACGCCGGTTGCGGAAAGGTAAAACACGACGCGCCAGCCGGGTTCGCCAGCCAAAGACAGTTCGCGCACTTTCAAATACGCCCAGCCGGACATCGCGCCGCCGGCAAGACCGGCGAGTGCCGCCGTTTCCTGACCGCTGCGGAACGAGGGGTTGAGCAGCAATACCACGCCGGCAAAACCAAGGAGCAGCACCGCCTGCGTGTAAACGGAAATCCGCTCTTTCAAAATCAGGAAGGAGAATACTGCCAAAAAAATCGACGAGGTGTAACTCAGGGTAACGCCGGTTGCCAAAGGTAGGTGCGTTACTGCGTAAAACAGCAGCAGCATCGCCCCCGTCCCGACCATACTGCGGTTTAAGTGGTTTTTCCAATGGGGCGTGCGGAAGGTGTCCCGACGCAATACGGCGGCAGCCCCGAGCGCAACGGTTGAAAACAGCATACGCCAAAAGACTAATTCGCCGCTGCCGAGGGCAAATTTTGCCGATGCCTCTTTAATCAATACGTTCATAATGGTGAAGCAGACCGCCGCCACCAGCATCCAGCCGGAACCCAAAACGTCTTTTTTTGCGGTATCCATATAATATTTGTCGCGATAAAAAGGTCAAATTGTAAACCTTGCGGCAGGGTTTGCGGCGGCGGATTCGGGTGCGCGCAATCCCGTCGAACCCGCGTTTTTTCGGAACAATTTGTTTTTTCAGGGCAAACCTGCTTATAATGGCGGGTATGAAAAAATATCTTGCCCTTATCCCCATCGCGGCCGCTCTGTCCGGCTGCGGAACTGTTTATGTGCCCACCCTGACCGAAATCCCCGTCAGGCCGATTAATACCGTTCCGGCGGAAGCGTCTGTAAAAGGTTTCCGTCTCGCCCCTTCGCATTGGACGGACGTTTCCAAAATCCGCGACGAGGCGACGCGCCTGAGCTATCAGGTGGACATCGGTAAAATGACTAAGGTTCAGGCGGCGCAATATCTGAACAACTTCAGAAAACGCCTGGTCGGACGCAATGCCGTCGATGACAGTATGTATGAAATCTACCTGCGTTCGGCGGTAGACAGCCAGCGCGGCGAAATCAATACGGAACAGTCCAAGCTGTATATCCAGAATGCCTTGCGCGGCTGGCAGCAGCGTTGGAAAAATATGGATGCCAAACCCGATAATCCCGCATTTACCAACTTTTTGATGGAAGTGATGAAGATGCAGCCCTTGAAATGACGCGGTACGCAAATGCCGTCTGAAAGTATTTTCAGACGGCATTTGCGTTTTAAGGTTCAGATATTTTATTGTTGCCCGCCTTCTTTCCGGTATTGACCCGGCGAAACGTGATATTGCCGTTTGAACGCCTTGCCGAAATGCGTTTCCGACTGAAAGCCTACCGACAGCGCGACCGACAAAACCGAATCCGGGGTTTTTTTCAGCAGCAACGCGCCTTTTTGCAGGCGGATATGGTTCACAAAGGCGTGCGGGCTGAGTCCGACCCGGCTTTTGAAACGGCGCATCAGCTGCGCGCGCGACATATTGGCGGCGGCAACCATTTTGTCAATATTCCATTCGTCTTCCGGTTTGTCTATCACCTTTTGGATCAAATGTCCCAAACGTTTGTCCTGCCAACCTTTCAACACGCCCGAGAGTTGGGCATCTTTTTCCTGTTCAAGATAGGCGCGCAGGATAAGCACCAGCAGGACGGATGACAATGCGTTGACCACGGAAACCGTCCCCGTCAAAGGTTTTTCGCTTTCCAGTTGCAGCATTGAAACCACATACTGCAAACTCGGATGGGCAATGTTCAGAAAAACGGTTTCCGGCAGCCCGTTCATCAAATCGGCGTGGGTGTCGTAGCGGAAACGGGCGCAAAACAGGCTCATATCCAGTCCGTTGCCGCATTGTTTGACCGTGAATGCGCCGTTTTGTCGTATATCCGGTTGTAAACTTTCTCCGTATTTTCCATCGTGGCTCAACAGGTGTCCCAAGCCGCGCGGGAAAAATACAATATCCCCCGCATTGACCCGGCGCGGGGAAGTTTCGCCGTCGATGCAGATGTAGCCGCTGCCCGATGTAACAATGTGCACCAGTCCTTCGCGTTGCAAGGTTTTATGCCGTACCGACCATTGCCCGCCCAAAAGGCACTGTACATCCACACTACCCGTCAGTTGGGCGAAATCGACCAGTTTGTCCAGAATGTCCATAAATCTTTTTGAACCATAAAATGAGATGATTAAACGAGAAACACAACTGAATAATTGCAATAATACGCACATCGAAAACAGATACGCAAGCGCGTATCAGGGTTAAACGCAAGAGAAAGGAAAAGAAAATGTTTAAAGATTGGAAAGAACATACCGCATTGGTTAAAAAATCGTTCGGTGAGCTGGGTAAATCCCATCCTAAAATGCTGCAGGCCTACGGCGCATTGGAACAGGCCGCCGCCGCCGAAGCATTGGATGCCAAAACGCGCGAACTGATTGCCATCGCCGTTGCCATTACCACACGTTGCGAGAGCTGCATCAGCGTTCACGCCGCCGCAGCCGCCAAGGCAGGTGCGACCGACAGCGAAATCGCCGGTGCATTGGCAACCGCCATCGCCCTGAATGCGGGTGCTGCTTACACTTATGCCCTGCGTGCATTGGAAGCGGTTGAAACGCAAAAATAATCCGTTTCGGATAAGAAATGCCGTCTGAAAATATTTCAGACGGCATTTTGCCTGTTATGCTTCCCGATACTGTAAACAATATAAGCCATTATGCTTATTCCTCAATCACGGTTTCCACCACCGAATGAATACTTTTAGGCAATTGCAAAAAAGCATTCCAAGCAATTAAAGCAGTTTTAAAAGTATGCAGCGAACAGCTTAAATCAGGCCAGCCGTCTTCTTCATCAAATTCGTTGTTATAGAAAACTACTTTTTCAGCAGAAATATCCCAGCAAAAACCTTGTCCACCTCCTGAATAAACTTCATTGGGATTATTTTCTGCTTGATGGATAAATTCTAAATTTTCATCAATTTCTTTTTGTAGATAAAGGTCTCCTGTTAAAACATAAATTAAGTATTCATATATTCTATCTTTAATTATTTCATTATTTTCTTCATCTAAAAATATACATCTTTTTAATAGTTCTCCATTAAATTCATAAATATCGTAATAAGCTTTAAAAATAGATATCATATCATTTCCTTATCTTCCATAAATTGGATATGCTGTTCCTCTTGGTGTAATAAACCCTTCAATCCAAACTCCTGATGAGGATTTCCCCTCCCACTTATTTTGATTAACCATTTTTCTTTTCTCCCAAGCTGAAGTAACTTCAGCCCTAATTCTAGCCTCGTCCCAATATTTTGGGAACATAGAATGATTTGTCATAGGTTTTCCACTTCTTCCTTTTTTCATTTCCCAACTTCCATCAGGCTTTTTAATTTCCACTGTCGCTTGATAAACCCCATGTTTATTAGGTACCGAGGTTTGTTGTATCACCCGTACATCACCACGGGTTAGACTATGCCCTCCTGTTACTGTGCCTTTCTTTATGAAGCCGCTTATTTCAGACGGCATTTGAGAAACAAGGGGTAAGCGTGAAATATTATCGCTGGGTATGGTTTGCCGCCATAAGCTGTCTGCTGTTGTCCGCCGTTTTTATTGCACCTTACCTGACGGCATTTCACGAACAAGAAAAAACATTCGAATATGCGGAATTGACCGTTACCGCACCCAACCGCAGCGGACGGGCAATCAAACTGGATGCAGGCGGGCGGCAGTACCGGCTTTCCTGCTACGGGTTCGATGATTTGTGCGTGCAAGGCAATATCGGCAGAACCATCAGGGCGGAGCAGCTTAGAACCGTTTTAAGCGAAAACGTCGGAAAAGGTTTCTTAAACGGCGTTCTGTTGGAATACCGCAACAGTGGCGGCATCCACACCAATAAGGATTTTTCCTTTCCGGAAGACCGCCTTATCGAAGTGTTGGCACAACCTGCCATTTTCAGCCTGAAACCGGGTATTTTGCTTTTATTGGCCGCCATTTTCCTGCGTTTGAAAAGAAAGTGAAAACAGATTGGCGGGAAGGGGGAATGCCTATGCGGTAATTTTACGTTTTAGGTTATGAGGATAACCGTTATAATCACAACTTTACAGTCTGCACAGAGAAAACAGATGCCTTGGAACATCCCCATTTTCCTCACTTGGTTGAGGGTCTTGCTCATCCCTGTCCTGACAGCCCTTTTTTACCTGCCTTTCCCGTGGTTCGCTGAGGAAACGATTAATCTCGCCGCCGCCGTCGTTTTTGCCGTTGCCGCCTTGACCGACTGGTTTGACGGATTTTTGGCAAGGTTGTGGAAACAGACCTCGGATTTCGGCGCATTCCTCGACCCCGTTGCCGACAAACTGATGGTCGCCGTCTCTTTGCTGCTGCTGGTCAAACTCGACCGGACCTATGTTTTGTTCGCGATGATTATCATCGGCAGGGAAATTACCATTTCCGCATTGCGCGAATGGATGGCGCAAATGGGCAAAAGGAACAGCGTTGCCGTCGCCACCGTCGGCAAGTTTAAAACCGCCGCGCAAATGCTGGCGATTTTCTTTTTGCTACTGAACATTCCCGATTTTCACGGATTTAATCTCGCACTTATCGGCAACATATTGATGTTTATCGCATCTTTGCTGACGGTTTGGTCGATGCTGTATTACCTGAAAATGGCGTGGAAAGAAATCGCCTGAAAAAAACATAAAAATAGCTTGACGGTAAAAACATAATCCATAATAATTGCATCTTCTTCGATGTCGGAGAGTGAAATCGGGCGGGAATAGCTCAGTTGGTAGAGCGCAACCTTGCCAAGGTTGAGGTCGCGAGTTCGAGACTCGTTTCCCGCTCCAAAAATTTCATTCTCCCGCAATCATTGCGGGAATAGCTCAGTTGGTAGAGCGCAACCTTGCCAAGGTTGAGGTCGCGAGTTCGAGACTCGTTTCCCGCTCCAAGTTTTATTTCAAACGTATCAACGCGGGAATAGCTCAGTTGGTAGAGCGCAACCTTGCCAAGGTTGAGGTCGCGAGTTCGAGACTCGTTTCCCGCTCCAAAAGCCGATATGTTTGAACGCGCGGGAATAGCTCAGTTGGTAGAGCGCAACCTTGCCAAGGTTGAGGTCGCGAGTTCGAGACTCGTTTCCCGCTCCAAGTTTTTTTAGATAAGCCAGTTTTAGGGCGAGATAGCAAAGTGGTTATGCAGCGGATTGCAAATCCGTCTACGCCGGTTCGATTCCGACTCTCGCCTCCATTATCGTACTACGGCGGGGTGGCAGAGTGTTTATGCTATGAGGAGTGCAATCTTCATATAGGCCGGTTAAAATCCGCGCCCCCGCCTCCACCTTTCACAAATGCCCGGGTGGTGAAATAGGTAGACACAACGGACTTAAAATCCGTCGGGACTAAACATCCCATGCCGGTTCGATTCCGGCTCCGGGCACCAAGCTGAAAATAACAATACCGCTCCAAGCGGTTATTTTTTTATCTGTCGGACGGGGATGGACAATATTGACATGTTCATGCCTGAACAAGAGGAAATCCAATCAATGTGGAAAGAAATTTTACTGAATTACGGTATTTTCCTGCTCGAACTGCTTACCGTGTTCGGCGCAATTGCGCTGATTGTGTTGGCTATCGTACAGAGTAAGAAACAGTCGGAAAGCGGCAGTGTCGTACTGACGGATTTTTCGGAAAATTATAAAAAACAGCGGCAATCGTTTGAAGCATTCTTTTTAAGCGGGGAAGAGGCAAAACATCAGGAAAAAGAAGAAAAGAAAAAGGAAAAGGCGGAAGCCAAAGCAGAGAAAAAGCGTTTGAAGGAGGGTGGGGAGAAATCTGCCGAAACGCAAAAATCCCGTCTTTTTGTGTTGGATTTTGACGGTGATTTGTATGCACACGCCGTAGAATCCTTGCGTCATGAGATTACGGCGGTGCTTTTGATTGCCAAGCCTGAAGATGAGGTTCTGCTCAGATTGGAAAGTCCGGGCGGCGTGGTTCACGGTTACGGTTTGGCGGCTTCGCAGCTTAGGCGTTTGCGCGAACGCAATATTCCGCTGACCGTCGCCGTCGATAAGGTAGCGGCGAGCGGCGGCTATATGATGGCGTGTGTGGCGGATAAAATTGTTTCCGCTCCGTTTGCGATTGTCGGTTCGGTGGGTGTGGTGGCGGAAGTGCCGAATATCCACCGCCTGTTGAAAAAACATGATATCGATGTGGATGTGATGACGGCGGGCGAATTTAAGCGTACGGTTACCTTTATGGGTGAAAATACGGAAAGGGGCAAACAGAAATTCCGGCAGGAACTGGAGGAGACGCATCAGTTGTTCAAGCAGTTTGTCAGCGAGAACCGCCCTCAAGTGGATATTGAGAAAGTGGCAACGGGCGAGCATTGGTTCGGTCGGCAGGCGTTGGAGCTGAATCTGGTTGACAGTATTTCAACCAGTGATGATTTGCTGTTGAAAGAGGTTGATAACAAGCAGATTATCGAAGTGAAGTACCAAGAGAAGAAAAACCTGATTCAGCGCATCGGTTTGCAGGCGGAAGCGTCTGCCGAAAATCTGTTTGCCAAACTTGTCAACCGGCGGGCGGATGTGATGTAGTTTGCCGAACGGATGGAAATGCCGTCTGAAGCGTGTTCAGACGGCATTTTTCAAGTTCCGGCTTTGATGTTCCGTTCCGACCACTCTATCCGTTGTCCGATGTCTTTCAAATTGGAATATTGTTCGACCAATCGCGGCACGTCGTCCAAACTCATGGCAAACATCCACAGACTTGTAAAGTTTGCTGCGCAGAGATGTAGGTCGGATATTTGTATCCGACAAAAATATTTGACGCGTCTATCGTTTCCGAAATGCCGCTGTTAGAAAATGTCGGATTCGAGAATCCGACCTACGGCTGCTAAAAATTAGATTAGTTTCAAAAATGAAAAATTACTGTTTTTTCATTTTTTATAGCATATTCAAGTACATGAATAATATTTTTCACTAAGGACTCTGTAGAAAAAACTGAATTTTGTAATTTTTCTTTTACAGCCAAAATACTTTCCTTATCTATTAGCCAATCCCCCTCACTTGGTCCAAATAACCAATTATTGGTAATTTCAGAAACAAGCCTCCATAATCCACGATTTTGATATTCAATAATTTGATTTTCCGTAATTTCTACAACTGTTTCAGATTGAATGTTTTTATAAGCCCAATCAATCATTTCAGTATATTCACTAATTGAAACATTGTCTTTTAAACAGAAAATTAACAGGTTGTGTTCATTCATTTGTCTAAGTTCCTGATATGAGTTTGTTGTTGTAAATAATCTTTTGTAAGTGCTGACCGAATAGACATGCCCCGCGCTGCCGTAGCCTTTGAGCGTCATCATCACAAAAGCAAAGCCGAATAAAATACCCATCGCCGCGCCGACGCAGAGATAGCCGAAGGCTTCGCGGTTGGAAATCAGCACACGCAGGCGCGCAACCAGTCCGTAATGGCGGTACAGCTGCCGCCGGTCTCCTTTTCGGATAAAGTGGTTGTCGCGTTCCAAGCTGTTGTTCAGGCGGAAATACAGGTTTTCGTTGATGGCGGCAAAACGTGGCAAAAGCCATAAAAACAACGCAAGTATGCCCACCGCTGACACGCCGACCCAAAATTCCAGCACCAGCAGCATGATGCACGCGCCGAATATGGATACGACGGATGTCGCGGCAATCGGCAGGTGTTCTTCAAAAAAGCTGACAAACTCACGCGACAGGGCAACCCGCGCAGTTATAGTGGATTAAATTTAAATCAGGACAAGGCGACGAAGCCGCAGACAGTACAAATAGTACGGCAAGGCGAGGCAACGCCGTACTGGTTTAAATTTAATCCACTATATTGCTGAATGCGGGACTTGCCGCTGCCGCTGTTCCAACACAACCGGCACGGCGATTTCGGTATAAATCCGCGTAAACGTGCGCGTATCGGTAATCCGCCGTGCCGCACCGACCAGCCACATCAAAAATACAACCAAAGCGTATAGCAACGCCTGCTACACCCTCCCCGCAATCACGGCATTAATCGCCCAGCCGCCAAATACCGGATACACCAGCATCAAAAGGTTTTCCAGTCCGACCAGAGAAAACGTGCCGAGCAGACGCTTGCGGTGGGTTTGGGCTATGTGTTTCAACATTTTCCACATATTTGTTCCCCCTATTTTTTATTTTCCGAGATTGTTTTTTCCATCACTTCCGCCAGTGCATCCAAATCGGCAAACAGCCGGGTTGTGCGCTTGTCGCCGAATGTGGCAAATACTTTGTCGCTGAATTCCTGCGCGCTTTCTGTTAAAGGTGCGGCATGGGCTTTGCCTTTTTCGGTCAGCGACAGCAACCGTTCGCGCCGGTCCTGTTCGCCTTCTTGCCATTCGATCAACCCTTGTCCGGCAAGGGTTTTGCATACGCCTGAAACGGTTTGTTTGGGCAGACTCCACTCTTCGCCGATATGCTTTTGCGTGTGGCTGCCTTCGGTTGCCAGGGTATAAAGTACGGCAAAGAGGTTGTAATTCAGATCCTGCTGCCCGATCCATTTGTCGAAGACATTGCAAATCAGGTTGATACGGGTTCCAAGTTGGTCGAGTTGGTTCATAATTGGTCTCGATATTGACTAAATTTGTGCAGGTTATAGTCATAATCAGGACTAATTTAAAGCGTGGGGTGATAAAAATGCCGTCTGAAATATGTTCAGACGGCATTGTGTTTGGAAAAGGCAATCAGTGTTCTGCCAATTTCAGGTAAACGCCGG
The DNA here is from genome assembly GCF_047915665.1 of Neisseria sp. LACPHL-SPEC-2024-00856. Lineage (NCBI taxonomy): Bacteria > Pseudomonadati > Pseudomonadota > Betaproteobacteria > Neisseriales > Neisseriaceae > Neisseria > Neisseria sp. LACPHL-SPEC-2024-00856. The sequence continues at coordinate 153,731 of NZ_JBLRPR010000003.1, read as the reverse complement.
AAACGTCCTGTTCGCCGTAGCCGGCTTCGACTGCTTTGCGGTAGCTGGCAGCAACGGTTTCGACGGCGGGCAGGGAGTTGCCTGCCTGTTCAAGCTCTTTGACGGCGAGGTTAAGGTCTTTGGAGGCGTGTTTGAGGGCGAAGGCGGGCGGGAATTCGCGGTTTGCCCACAGGGATTTTTTGGTTTGGAACATGGGCGAGTCCATTGCCGAGCCGCCGATGGCTTCGACGATGGTGTCGGTATCGATGCCGAACTGCCGCGCCATCAGCATCGCTTCGCTGTACGCTTCGCCGAAAATGCCTAAGAGCGAGTTCAAGACGAGTTTCGCGCCCGAACCTTTGCCCACTTCTCCGAAGTGGAAGGTTTTTTTGCCGACAAGGGAAAACACTTTCTGCAACGGGTTTAAAACAGTTTCGTCTCCGCCGAACAGAATGAGCAGCGTGCCATTGGTGGCCGGACCGACCGAACCGGAAACTGGGGCTTCGGCAAATTGTCCGCCGGCAGATTCGACAAGTTCTTTGACGGCAAGGTTTTCGGTTGGTGAGATGGTGCTCATGTTGACGATGATTTTGCCGGCCAATCCGTCGCGGACTCCGTTCAGGATGTCGCACACGGCGGCATAGTCGGAAACCATCAGGAAAATGACGGGATAGTCGCGGACGAGTTCGGCGGTGCTGCCGTAAACTTTTGCGCCTTTGGCGGAGATGGGGGCAGTTTTGTCGGGCGAGCGGTTGTATACGCCGACTTCGATGCCGCCGTTCAAGAGCCGCGTTACCATAGGCAGACCCATTTGCCCTAAGCCTATCCAGCCGATTTGTGTGTATTCGTTTGCGGACATGATGTTTACTCCTTTTCTGTTTGTAGTGTAATCTTATCTGTTCCGATGCCGTCTGAAGGCTTCCTGCGCTTCAGACGGCCTGTTTGGGGATTATGCGGTCAGAGTGCCTTTGGTCGAGGGGGTTTGCCCAGCCATGCGTGGGTCGTGTTCGACTGCCATACGCAGGGCGCGCCCGAAGGCTTTGAATACGGTTTCCGCCTGATGGTGGGCGTTTTTGCCGCTGAGGTTGTCGATGTGCAGGGTCATCATACTGTGGTTGACGATGCCGTGGAAAAATTCTTCAAACAAATCGACATCGAAACGTCCGATTAGTGCGCGGGTAAATTCGATGTTGTACACGAGTCCGGGGCGGCCGGAAAGGTCGATGACGACGCGGCTGAGGGCTTCGTCGAGCGGGACGTAGGAATGTCCGTAACGGCGGATGCCTTTTTTGTCGCCGAGTGCCTGCCGGAGTGCCTGTCCGAGTGTGATGCCGATGTCTTCGACGGTGTGGTGGTCGTCGATGTGCAGGTCGCCTTTGCAGCTGATGTCGATGTCGATCATGCCGTGGCGGGCAATTTGGTCGATCATGTGTTCGAGGAAGGGTACGCCGGTATCCAGCCTGCTTTTGCCGCTGCCGTCGAGGTTGATGGAGATGGTAATTTGGGTTTCGCAGGTATTGCGGCTGACGGTAACGGCGCGGCAGCCGGCAGCAGATGCGGTTTCGGCAATTTGGATTTCGGCAGTTCCGGTGCTTTCTGCGGCGGTTTCGGGAACAGTGCGTTCGCTGTGTTCTCTGTCGAGCCAGCCTTTGGGTTTGCCGGTGTGTTTTTCGAGTTTTGCCATCAGGCTGGGACGGATGCCGCGCGCGTCGGGGTCTTCTGCCTGCTTTTCAAGGCGTTGTTTGAGTTTGTAGAGTGCGACGGGGGTACGGTAGCCGCAGAGTTTGGCGAGCTTGGGCAGTGAACCTGCTTCTTGGGCGAGGGTCAGGAAGTTGTGCAGTTGGCGTTGTGTTTTAGTCAAATTCATAGGAAATCCGTTGGTTGGCAGTAAAGTTGGCGGATGACGTTGAGAACGGCATCGTTTTGTGCGGGGCTGCCTACGGTAATACGCAGGCAGTGTTCCAAAAGCGGGTGCGAGCCGTGCAGTTTTTTGACGAGGATGCGGTTTTGTTTGAATGTGTCAAACAACAAATCGGCATCGGGTACGCGTATGGTAATGAAGTTTGCCTGACTTGGAAAGGCGTTCAGACGGCATATTTTGCCCAATTCGGCGAACATCCGTTTGCGTTCGTTTTTCAGGCTGTCGATGTTGGCAGAGATGATGCCGTAGTGTTGCAGGGCGAGTTTGGCGGTGGTCAGGCTCAGTTGGTTCATATTGTAGGGCGGCAGGATTTTTTGCAGTTCGCCGATGACTTCGGGACAGCCTGCCGCATAGCCGATACGCAGTCCGGCAAAACCGATTTTGCTGACGGTACGCATGACGATGAGGTTGGGAATGCTGCCTGCCTGCGGCAGGAAGCTGTCGCCGTTGAATGCGCCGTAGGCTTCGTCGATGACGACGATGCCGTCTGAAGCTTCGATGACGGCTTCGATTTCGGCACGCGTGAAACATACGCCGGTGGGGTTGTTGGGGTAGGCGATAAAGGTCAGGGCAGGGCGGTGCTTCCTGACGGCTTCGAGGACGGCGGGCAGGTTGAGGGTGAAATCTCCGTTCAGTGGAACGCCGACATAATCCATGCCGTACAGCGCGGCGTTGTGGCGATACATGACGAAACTGGGTTCGGCTGCCAACATTGCCGCGCCCGGTTTGGCGGTCAGCATGGTGATGAACTGTATCAGCTCGTCCGAGCCGTTGCCCAGCACGATGTCGGCGGACTCGGGAATGTCGAACGCCGAACGCAATGCTTCCTGTAAACCGCTGCCGGAGGGATTGGGGTAAAGATGGATGGGCGCGGCGGCAAGCCGTGCCTGCCATTCCTGCAACAGCGTTTCATGTCCGGCAAAAGGGTGGACGGGACTTTCCATCGAATCGAGTTTGGCAAAATCCGACGGGACATCGGTGATTTTGTATGCGGACATGGCGAGGATGTCGTCGCGGATGAAGGAGCGGACGGATTTCATCGTGTTTCCTTAATGGTTGGAATATGCCTGTACGCCGTTCCGGCATTATTTCATACGGAACTCTGCCGCGCGGGCGTGGGCGGTCAGGCTTTCGCCGTGTGCCAGCACGCTGGCGGTTTCGCCTAATTTTTGCGCGCCCTGTTCCGAAACCTGAATCAGGCTGGAGCGTTTTTGGAAATCATATGTCCCCAAAGGCGAGGAAAAGCGGGCGGTTCGGCTGGTGGGCAACACATGGTTTGGGCCGGCGCAGTAGTCGCCGAGGCTTTCGCCGGTGTAGCGTCCCATGAAAATCGCACCGGCGTGGCGGATTTTTTTCGCCCATTCCTGCGGGTTTTCGACTGACAGTTCCAAGTGTTCGGGGGAAATGTAGTTGGCGATTTCGCAGGCTTCGTCCAAGTCTTTGGCGAGTATCATCGCGCCCCTGTTGCTGAGCGAGGCTTCGATGATGTCGCGGCGCGGCATAGTTTCGATCAGGCGGTTCATGGCGGCTTCTACTTCGTCGAGATACGCTTGCGACGTGCCGATTAAGATGGCTTGGGCAATTTCGTCGTGTTCGGCCTGGCTGAACAAATCCATCGCCACCCAATCGGCAGGTGTCGTGCCGTCGGCGATGACCAGGATTTCAGACGGCCCCGCCACCATGTCGATGCCGACCACGCCGAACACGCGGCGTTTGGCGGCGGCGACGAAGGCGTTGCCCGGACCGGTGATTTTATCGACTTGGGGGATGGTTTCCGTGCCGTAGGCGAGGGCGGCAACCGCCTGCGCGCCGCCGACGGTGAAGACTTTGGTTACGCCGGCGACGTATGCGGCGGCAAGTACGATGTCGTTGCGTTCGCCTTTCGGTGTCGGCACGACCATGATAATTTCTTTCACACCTGCGACGTGGGCGGGCATGGCGTTCATGATGACGGAACTCGGATACGCCGCCTTGCCGCCGGGGACGTAAATGCCGACGCGGTCAAGCGGTGTGATTTGTTGTCCCAACAGCGTGCCGTCTTCATCGGTGTAGCTCCATGATTCCATTTTTTGGCGTTGGTGGTAGCTTTCGACACGGCGGGCGGCGGTCTGCAATGCCGTCTGAACGTCGTTCGGAATGCGCTCGAACGCCGCGTTCAAATCGGCTTGCGTGAGTATTAAATCATCGATGCTTTTAGCGTTTGTCTGATCGAATTTGTTGGTGTATTCAATCAAAGCCGCATCGCCGCGCTTTTGCACGTCGGCGCAAATGTCGGCGACGATGCGTTCGGTTTCGGGGTTTTGCGCGGTTTCAAAAGCCAGCAGGGCTTTGAGTCCGGCTTGGAAATCGGGCGATTGGGTGTTGAGTTTTTTCATAATTTGTTCTCCTTGTGATTTGTTCCGAATGCCGTCTGAAAGCATTTCGGTTTGATTTATACGGTTTTGGGGCGGATATAGGTTTTGTCCGAACCGTTGGCAAATTTCAAATCGGGCAGCGATTTTTGCCGCAATCCCAAAGTTTCCGCCGCATCGGTTTCTGGCAGGAAGGCAAAACGGTACGTCGTCAGCGTTTTGCCGTTTTTGACCGTTTCCACCGTTTCAAAACCTGCCACTTCATAGGCGCAGACGACGGCATTGCTTGCAGCCGTATCGATGCCGACCAGATATTTCACTTTTTTAATCAAGTCTTTGGCTGCCGTCCAAGTACCGCGTGCGCGTTCGGCGAGCGTTTCGGCGGATTCGTTGCGCGAGACTGCATCGGGCAGTTTGACCGCCAAAACCAAACCGTCGGGATTCAGTGCGTCCGTCTGCACGGCTTCAAAGCCGAAACGGCGTTCCCACTCTTCCGCGCTGATGCCCCAAACCGAACCATCGGCGTGGTTTTTCAGTTTTTTGCCGCCGACGCTGCGGACAAACGCCACCACTGCCTGTTCTGCCGCACGCGCTTCGTTTTCGGTCAGATGGCTGTTCAGGATAAAGCGTCCGCTTTTACGGCACTTGGATACCGCTTTTGCCGTCGGTGCGTCGAAATGGTCGAACTCGAAAATGCGGTTGCCGCAACCCGTACCGATATACAGCACTTTGCCTTTTTTCAAATCGGTCAGGCAGTACACATAAAAATTGTTTTCGCCGCTGCCCAATGCAGACAGCGCGGCTTCGGAAAATCCTTTGCTTGCCGTATCCATTCTGTTCTCCAAAATAATGTTCCGAAAACTGAAATGTCGTCTGAAACGTTTACGCCTGCGCGCCGACCGCGCTTTCAAAAGCACGGATAATCGGCTCCAGCAGCGCGTATTTCGTTTTCAAAGCAGCCTTGTTGACCACCAGGTAGCTGGAAATGTCGACGATGTGTTCGACTGCCTCCAAGCCGTTTGCCTTCAAGGTGTTGCCCGTCGAAACCAAGTCCACAATCGCATCGCTCAAGCCGACCAGCGGCGCAAGTTCCATCGAGCCGTACAGTTTGATAATGTCCACATGGACACCCTTGCCGGCAAAATGAGATGCCGCGATTTTAGGATACTTTGTGGCAATCTTCAGACGGCATCCGGGTTGCGAAGCTGCTTCGTAATCAAACCCTTTACGCACAGCAACCATCATGCGGCACTTGGCAATCTCCAAATCCAAAGGCCGGTAAAGCCCGGTGCCGCCGTGTTCGATCAGCACGTCTTTGCCCGCAATGCCGAAGTCCGCCGCACCGTAGCGGACATAAGTCGGCACATCGGTTGCGCGGACAATGATAAGGCGGATATTTTCATGGTTCGTCCCGATAATCAGCTTGCGCGATTTTTCGGACTCTTCAGTCGGAACAATGCCGGCAGCGGCAAGCAGCGGCAGCGTCTCCTCAAAAATGCGCCCCTTGGATAAGGCGATGGTCAAAGCATTATCCTGCATGGTGTGGATGTCCTTTGTCGGTTGAAACAATAATGCCGTCTGAACAGGCATCGGCGGTTCAGACGGCATACGGTTTTATCAGAGCAGGGTCCTTACATCGGCGGCAATCGTTTCCGGCTCGCTTCCGTAAGGCGAGAAAATGGCAACCTCACCGTTTTTGTCGATGAGATACGCACCGGAAGAGTGGTCGACCAAATAGTTTTCGCCGTCTTCTTTTTGATTGACTTTGGCAGAAACCACGCGGTATTGCTGCTTGATGACCGGCAGGCTTTGACCGCCCGTTGCCGTCAGACCGATGAAGTCCGGATTGAACTGTTTAGCATACTTGCCGATGATTTCAGGCGTGTCGCGTTCCGGGTCGATACTCACAAACACAACCTTCACGTCCTTAGCCTGCCCGCCCAACTGCTTCAACGTGTCGCTGTACGTCAAAAGCTCTGTCGGGCAGACATCGGGACAGTGCGTATAGCCGAAAGACAGAATCACGACCTTGCCTTTCAAATCGCTCAGGCTGAAAGGCTTGCCTTCGCCGTCGGTCAGCGTGAAATCGCCGCCGATGTCTTCCTTACGCATATCCGTCCCACGCGTTTGCGGCTTTGCCGCATTTTCCGCAGCCGGCGCGGATGCACTTGAAGAAGCGGCTTGCGCCGCACTGTTGTCTTGAGGTTTGCAGGCGGCAAGCGCGGCAAGTGCGAAAACGCCCAGCAAAAAGGAACGCGGTACAGAAAACATGACAATCTCCCAAGAATAATATAGAAAAACCTGATTCGTACGGAATTTGAATATTTCCATCTTAACGCGTTTGGCAGATTTAATGTAGTATTTTTTACGTTGTCTGTACGGCAGGAATTGCCGAATCATACAGAATGCTTTTGAGCGGAAAGAACAGTAAGATTAAAATAATAAAAATTCTATTTAAAATCAAAAACAAAATAAAAACAGATAAAATAATTTCAAAAAAAGGTTTACAGAATCTCAAAAGCCATTATAATGACGGCTTCTTCACCAGCCCAGGTGGCGAAATTGGTAGACGCAGGGGACTCAAAATCCCCCGCCGCAAGGTGTGTCGGTTCGAGTCCGACCCTGGGCACCACAACCGCTTTTAGAGCGGTTATTTTTTGTCTATTGCAGTCCAACGCCGTAAACCAAAGCCAGGAAAGACAAGGCTTTCCGCTGGTTCAGTGCCTGCGTATCATCTAATCCCGTCTAATCGTTCTAATTGAGTTAACCTAAAATTTACGGTATTTTTTACGGTATCTGAAAAATACCTCAAAAAAATACCGTAGAAATGAAGCTGAACGACCGATAAATCAAAAACGCCAAGCCCGCCGGAAAACCGTATAAGCTGAATGACGGCAAAGGTTTGTATCTGTATGTCAATACGGGCGGCGGGAAGTTATGGCGGTTTGACTTTTCGCATAACGGCAAACGTAAAACGCTTTCAATCGGCAAATATCCGACCGTATCACTGGTGGAAGCCCGCCAAACCGCTGAAAATGCCCGCCGCTTGCTTGCAGTGGGGCAAGACCCCGGCGAAGCCAAGCAGCAGGAAAAGCGTGAACGGCAAGCCGCTGTCAGTAACACATTTCGGAGCATTGCCGCCGAATGGCACAAACACCGTGAAACAGGATTGACGGGCAATCATGCCGCCCGTGTATGGGATAGTTTAGAAAAGGACGGTTTCCCCATGCTTGGCGGTTTGCCTGTCAGTGAAATCAAAGTCAGCCAAGTAAAAGAAGTGATTGAAGCGGTAGCGGCAAGAGGAGCACTTGAAACGGCAGGGCGGATATTGCAGCGTATCAAGGCTGTTTTCACTTATGCCATACGGACGGAGCGGGCAGAGAATAATCCCGCCGTCCCTTTGGTAGGTTTAATTAAAGCACCAAAGCAGAAACACCAGCCCGCATTACCGCAATCCGAGCTGACCGAGTTTTACCGCCGTTTGATGTTGGAACAAGCCGAACGGCAAACAAAAATAGCCATGCAGTTAATCATGCTGACTTTTGTCAGGAATGGAGAGCTTAGGGCGGCGGAATGGGTGGAATTTGATTTAAACGGGGCAGAATGGAGCATACCTGCCGCCAAGATGAAGATGAAAGCCCCGCATATCGTCCCCCTTGCTGATTGGACGCTTGAGCTTTTAGCAGAACTAAAGGAAATAACAGGGCATAGCCGCTATTTATTCCCATCGGTAAAAGACCCTGACAAGCACATGAGTGAAAACATCCTGTCTTACTTAATGGGCAGAATGGGCTACAAGGGCATAGCAACACCGCACGGCTTTAGAAGCCTAGCCACAGATGTTTTGAATGAGAACGGCTTTGACAGCGATGTGATAGAGCGACAGCTTGCCCATGTGGAACAAAACAAAGTCAGGGCGGCATACCACAGAACGGAATATATCCCACAGCGTAAAGAGCTTATGCAATGGTATAGTGATTTTTTGCGGGAGTGATACCGCCAAGCGGAAAAAGAGCTTGCAGGAGATACCGCCAAGCTGTAGGGAATGAGGGGAGACCGTCCAAGATACAGGACGGTTTTTTTTGGCTTTCTGAAAATCCCTATATAGGAATACCATACCCTTAGTTGTTACGTTGTTACCGAGAAAAAGTTAGATGAATAAGTATATGAAATAAAATAATAAAAATACAAAAAATCGGTAACAAGTGCGGTAGCAAATCGTAACAAGTGGTAACAACTGCCCCGCATTTTCGGCTTTTTTCCTGTCTTGGCAGTGGGGGCGTAGCGGAATGAAAAGCCAAAATGCACGGAAATGCGCCAAATTTGAGCAGGAATGGCGGTTAAACCGCTTGGATATATCCAAGACATAGGCAGACGGCAAAATACGCTAAAAACGCAAATTTGAGCCATTGGAAGCGATTGATTAAAAAATAATCAGGTTGGCCGCTGGTGTTTCAGACGGCAACACAGGCACAAGGGCAATGCACATTGACACGACAGGCACAATCGCGTAAAAAAGGGGCTACATAACTACAAACAAGACACAAGGAGGGCGCAATGTTAAACACTGTCAGCAGCAGGGAATTTAACCAATACCCCAGCCAAACACAAAAGAAAGCCGCAAAGTCCCCCGTATTTATTACCACACGCGGCAAGCCGAGCCATGTATTAATCAGCTATGCGGAATACCGCAAACTGACAGGCAAGCCGCAAAGCGCACTGGAGGCACTGACGGCAAACGCCGAGCTTGCCGCCAAACTGGAAAGCATCGATTTTGAAATACCGCCGCGAAGCACCGCGCAAAGACCGCCCGTTGATTTTGGGGAGGATTGAAAATGTATCTGTTGGATACCAACGTTATCAGCGAAACACGCCGGGCAAATCGGGCAGACGGCAACGTTAGAGCATGGCTAAACACCATTGACCCGGCTGAAATGTACACCAGCGCAATTGTCATGATGGAACTTGAACGGGGCGTTTTGGGTATGGAGCGCAAAGACGGACAGCAGGGCGGAATATTGCGCCGCTGGCTGGAAGAAGTTGTAAAGCCCACATTCAAAGACCGCATATTGCCCATAGACGAAACCACCGCCGAAATATGCGCCCGTTTGCACATACCCGACAAAAGCCCCGAAAATGACGCCTGGATAGCGGCAACAGCCAAGCAGCACGGTTTAACTTTGGCAACGCGAAATATCAAAGACTTTGATCATAGCGGCGTGAAATTGATAAACCCGTTTGAGACCGTCTAAAAATATCAGCCTCAACGAATGGATAACAAGGACGGCAGACCAAGCCGTGTAGACGGCATAACCAATATGAAAGGCGCGGCGCAAACAGGCGCGAAAGCCGCCGAAAACATCCCCATATAACCGATAGGCACGGGGATTTTTCACACCTACACCAGCTAAAACGTACTTACGGCGCAATCATGCCCTATTTTTTCCATGACCGACACAGGCGGGCTTTTTTTACGTCCAAACATCAAGCAGACCAACCAAGAAAGCATAAAATCGACAGGAAGCCACTAAATCTCAAAAATTAGAGCTATTCACACCCTACCCTATACCCTAACCCTACCCAAAAGCAAAACGCGCTTACAGCGCAATCACCCCCTGTTTCCGCCATGATCGATAAAGACAAGCGGGGCGGGTAATTTCGAGACCAATACGCGCGCGCGTGAAAGCCATACGGCAGTTTTTGCAAGTCTATAAAAAGGGAGGGCAAAACGCGCGTTATACAAAATTATTGACCGCATTAATAATTAGCTTTACGGTGTATAATACGGGCTAATGAGTAACAATGCGAAAGAATGCAATGATGTATGACCCCTTATATTTCCCCCGTTCAGGGTTGGCGGAAATCATCGCCAAAAGCCTGTATGGAGGCATAACACACGCCTTTACGCTGTTTGCGCCGCGAAGAATGGGCAAAACACAGTTTCTTTTGAAAGACATCAAGCCCACGGCAGAGGCGGCGGGCTTCAATGTCTTTTATTTCTCATTTATGGACAGCACCGCGCCCACTGTTGACTTTCAGGCGGCATTATTGCGCTTTGCCGAAAGTATCAAGACGGGCGGAAAGGTGCAAAATCTGATTGGGCAAATCAGCAAAATAGAAATCATGGGCAGCAGCATAGAGAGACAGACGGAGCGGCAACCGACGGCATTGCGGCTGTCCGACATTATCGCCGATATTGCAGGGGGCAACCGTCCCAGCCTGTTGCTGTTGGACGAAATACAGGAACTGGCACGGCAACCTGATACGGGCGGCTTGATACGCAGCTTGCGTACAGGCTTGGACATACACCAGCAGCAGGTAAAAACCATATTCACGGGCAGCAGCACAAACGGTTTACGCGCCATGTTCAATGACATCAAAGCCCCGTTTTTCCATTTCGCCCACGCCTTAGACTTTCCAACGCTTGGACGGGAATTTACCGATTTTCTTGCTGGTGTGTATCAGGAGAGGACGGGCAGGGGGTTAGACGGCGGCGAACTGTACCGCGCATTTGAACGGTTGAACAAAACGCCCCTTTATATGCGCGCCATGCTGCAGGACATGATAATTAACCCCGATTTAAGCATAGGGCAGGCTGAAAGCATAAGGCTGGAGGAAATGCACAAACACGCAGACACAGCCGCGCAATGGCGGCATTTGAGCCTGATAGAACAGTTGATTTTATCGGAGTTGGCAAACGGGCAGACCGCGATATATTCCGCGCAAACGCGCCAAGCCCTAGCCCGTGTAATCGGTGTGGACGATATAGGCACAAGCACGGTGCAAAACAATATCCGCAAATTAGAGCGTAAAGACCTGATAACCAGAGACGGTGCAAACCGTTTGCAGATAAACAGCCCGATTTTAAAGACTTGGATTTTAGAGAATGTGGAGCGGTAGGGAGGCGGAATAAATGGACGAGCCGTTACCGTGGGACGAATATGACGACAGCAACGATTTAGAATCTAAGGGAGACCCTTATCTTGATTGGTTAGATAGAATTGCAGAGGCGCAAACCTATTGCATAAAAAATAACCTTGCCTTTTGCTTTTACCGTTATAACCCGTATAAGCCGAAAGATGATGCTTTAGGTTTTGCAACCATGGATACACGGAGGCGGGCGTTAGATATTTTGCGGCATTATGGTTTGTGCCAAGGTTTCGACGCGTTGAACAAAGCGGCGGAAAACCTTTCCGCAGCTTTCACAGACGCATTGGAACTTTTCCGCCAAAAGTCGGATTATTGGGAAATTGTCCCCGATGAATATGTCAGGCAGGAAATTTTAAAGAAGTTTTTTCATTCATGGCGTTTTGATACTGAAGGCGTTTTTGACACCGACAGACCGTCGGCAGAAATTAAACCGTGTTTCTTTGCCTTGTTTGCCTTAATGCTGATTGGGGAAATCTACAATAGTGAGGCAGGGCTAGTGGAAGCAAGCCATTATGAGTTGTCCGTTATTCATGCGTCTGAATCTATGGGGCTTGTCTGTATTGCCGAAATGCTATGTAAAGAGCTTGAGCAGCCCGCTAAAACAGAGCAGGAAATAAAATCAGAAGCGGGAAGGAAAGCCGCCGAAGCAAGACACGCGCCAACAAAGGCGGTTAAAAGAAAAGTTATGGAACTTTGGGACGAGGAATTAAAAAAAGAAAATCCAAGGAACAAGACCGAATTTGCACACTACATATGTAGAACAATGCGCTTGAAATACAAGACGGTTAGAAATAACTGGCTGCAAGGCTTACCCGACAAGCAGAATGATGATTTAGATTTGCCGTTTTAATTGCCGTAAAAAACATACCCTATGCACGCATAGGGTATTATTTTTATTTAGGATTTTTGGAAAAATACCGCCATATCAACGCAAACCGACAGGAGACGAACAACATGAATCAGTCAGTATTGCGCATTAATCAGGTAGCCGAGCATTTAGGCGTGAGCCGTTCGAGCATACGCGGTTGGTGCGACCCCAAAAGCCGCCATCACCGCCCCGATTTTCCGCGCCCGTTCAAAGTATCCGCAAACGTCGTGGGCTGGCTTTCCAGTGAGATTGACGACTATATCGGCAAACTGGCAGCCAAACGTGAAGAGCAGGCGGGTTAATTTATCGGGCAAAACAAAGCCGCCAAAACGGACATTCAGGCGGCGGAAAGGGGAAACCAACGATGAAGCATGATTGTACCAACGACAAGCCCAAAACACCAAACCAAAGACAGCGCATTTTAGCCCGATTGAGGCAGGGCAGCGTTACCTCATGGGAGCTTACCCAAATGGGGATACTTGGCTACAACACGCGCATTATGGAGCTTCGCCAACAGGGGCATAACATCGTTACCGTGATGGAAGAAATCCAAAACCAATTTGGCGAAACCGTGAAGCGCGGGCGGTTTTCGCTGGTGTCTGAAAGGCATGACGCATGACCCCGAAACAAGAGCATTTCGCCCGCCTGTATGTGGAAACGGGCAATGCAAGCGAAGCATACCGCCAAGCCTACAACGCCGGAAACATGAAGCCCGAAACGGTAACGAACGAGGCTTATAAGCTGCTTCAATCCCCTGATATTTCCGCGATGGTGGACGACCTCAAGGCAGAGGCGCGGCAACGGCACAGGGTAACGGTGGACGACCTGTTGCACGAACTGGAGCAGGCACGGGCGGCGGCACTGGCAGCCCCCACACCGCAAAGCAGCGCGGCGGTATCGGCAACGATGGGCAAGGCAAAAATGCTGGGCTTGCTGGTGGACAGGGCGGAAATCAAGGCAGAGGCGGAAATACAGGAAAAGCCGCCAAGCCGTATTGAAGCTGTTGACGATTCACTCACAGAGGAAGAGAAGCAGGCAATTTTAGATTTAGCCCTTAAAACGGACGGCGGCAAATGGGACGCGGTAACACTTGCAGACATTGCCGCCGTTACGGGCAAAGACCCTGACAAAATCCATCTTGCCGTTTGCCTTATTACGGCACTGGACAAAATCTAAACCCAAACCGTCCGACACGGCACGGCAACGCGGTATAACGCGATTTAATAGGCAATGGAATCAGCGGCTTGTAGAAATGCCGTCTGAAAAGTATTTACAAATCGGGATTGAGAAATTAGATTGCGGTTTCTCTCTAAAATCGTATAGCCCAAAATCAGCAGGGTAAACGCTGATTTTTTATCGCCATTTCCCCCTATGTTGTTTGCAGCCGTTCGAGGCTTCAGACGGCATATCCAAGTTATGGCGGTGTGTGGTAGCGGCAACGCCCACGCCTGACTATACGCAGGAGAGAGCACCGCCCCCTTTTCGGGCATTTCTCAAATCTCAAACGTATAGGAGCATTCCAAATGCAAAGCAATTTTTCTCAAGCAGCACCATCAAACCAAACTCAAAACATTCAAGCCGTTCACACACAAGCGCAAAGCTATTGCGCCATCGTTCACGAGCCTACCGCCTACCATTACGACGCTGACGCATATTCATGCACCGCCCGCCGTCTGGGGATTTACCCCTCACGCGCCGCCGCCGTTTCCGCCTGTCTGTCCTTTATCGCCGCCATTGTGGGCGACGACTTCAAAGCATGGGCAAGCTATCAAGTAGTCCCCGCTGTCTGACCCTTTAAAACCCATCAAAACCTAAACCGCCATGCCGTCTATTTTTAGGCAGCAGGGGCAAACTCAAACCTATGTTTTAGATAACACATTGATTTATCTATGTTTGATGTTTCAGGTTTAGGCTTATTCCAAACATCGGCACAGGAGAAAAGCCATGAGACAAGACAACAGACCGCGCAAAACGCCATACGCAGGGGTGGCGGTTTTCCTGATTTTCGGTTTCGCCTTTGCAGGCATGACGCACCACGCCCCCGAAAACCACACGGCGGATATTCCGCCCGCCGTTGAGACGCAGCCGCAAACGCCCGCGATATGGGAGACCGACCCGATGGCTGGTGTTGTGTTAGAGCCTGTATCGGAGGAGGAAAAATGAAAACCATCACGGAGAAGCTGGCAAACCAGTTAAACAGCAGGGAAAAGGCAAACGCGGCGGCAGATACATTAACCGCGCTGCTGTTGGTAAACGACGGCGTAAGCCGAAAAGCCGCAATTAACGCCGTTGCCGCCATTACGCGCGAAGCAATGGACAGATACGGGGAGGCGGAAAAATGAAACCGACTTACCAAGACATCAAAGCCGCCGCGCGTTACCGCTGGCAGGAGATACACGCCGCCATCGGCATAGGCCCTAAGTTTTTACGCAACAAACACCAGCCTTGCCCCGCGTGTGGAGGCGAAGACCGCTTCAGATACGACGACAAGGACGGCAAAGGCACATTCATTTGCACCCATTGGGAGAACGGCGCGGGCGACGGTTTCGGCTTGGTTATGCACTTTCTAGGCTGCGATTTTCAGACGGCATTAAAGCAGGTTTCGGGCATTTTAGGCATGGACAATGCAAACCCCTTGCCGATACCGACAACGCGCCCACAGCCTCAACCACGCCCCGAAAAAGACCATATCGGCAAACTTGCCGCATTGTGGGACGGGGCAGAGCCATTAACGCCCGATTGCCCCGTTGTCCAGTATTGGACATCACGCGGCTTAAACGCGGCATACCTTCCTGAAAACATCCGCCATCATGCGGCAATGGAATATTGGACGCAGGGAGAGGACGGCAAACCGCTGTTCATCGGGCGTTTCCACGCGGCAATAGCGGCTTCCACACGCGGCAGCACTGTTTGCGGTTTGCACATTACCTATCTGGAAGCACAACGGGGCGGCGGCTTTGCCAAAGCGCGTATCACACACCCCCAAACGGGCGAAGATTTGCCCGCCAAGAAAATGCGAAGCCGCAAACAGGGCGCGATGACGGGCGGGGCGGTTTACCTGTTTCCCGTCCCTGAAAACGGGCGGCTGATGGTAGCGGAGGGCATAGAGACCGCCTTAGCCGCGCGTGAGCTGTTCAACGCCTATGATTGGGGCCTATGCGCCGCCCTAAGCGCAAACGGCATGAAGCGGCTGGAGCTTTCAGACGGCATTAAAGAGCTTGCCGTTATCGCAGACCACGACGCACCGCGCCCAGTAGGGGAAACGGCGGCATTAAGCCTGGCAAAACGCGCCCAAAGCGGCGGGATAGCCGTCCGATACTGGATAAGCGGCACGGCAGGCTATGACGCGCTGGACGAATTGAACGACCGCAAACGCAGCGGCAAGGCGTAAAAAATGCCGTCTGAAAAACAGGCGGCATTTGTAGGCGGCAATGGATTATTTATCAAGCGGAAACCAAACGCGGAAAACCGCGAAAGGCAACCAAACCCATACAGGAGATTTTAACACTATGTGTAAAGAAGTAAAGCCGAATTTCACAGAAGAAACCGCCCCGTTGGGCGATATGTCGGAATTTGCCGCGCCGTTTGCACAACCGCGTTACGACGTGGACGGCGCGGGCGTGTGGTATATCGGCGTTAAGACCGACAGGGAGGGCAACATGCAGGAAGCCACGCCGGTAAAACTGTCATCCCCCATTGACATCATAGGCAGGGGCACGGACAACGACGGCGCATATTACCGCGTGATACGCTGGCAGGACGCTAACACACGGCGAACCAAAACCGCCGCCATCCCCAAAGGCGAAATCGTAACAGGGCAGTGCTGGGCAAGATTGGGGCAGTACGGTATGGACATCCTATCAGGCAAGGTTAAGCGTGAGCGGCTTTCCGACTATTTGCAGACACAGGGCGGCGGCGATATTTACACCATTACCGACCGCGCAGGCTGGCACGGCAACGCCTATATCCTGCCCAATGGCGAAACCATCAACGCAGAGGGCGCAAACATCCTATACAACGGAGACACCAGCCAAAAAGACGGTTATACGGAATCGGGCAGCCTTGAAGAATGGCGGCAGGAAGCCGCCCGATACGCAGAGGGCAACAGCCGCCTATGCCTTGCATTGGGTTTGAGCCTTGCCGCGCCGTTCTTGGCACTGCTGCACGAAGAGGGCGGCGGCGTGCACTTGGCGGGTAGTTCGTCCAAAGGAAAAACCACAGCCGCCAACCTTGCATTAAGCGTATGGGGCAGCTATGAAGCCACAAAAAGCAACTGGGACACTACCGCATTAGGTTTGCAAAATGCCGCATTAGCGCGTAACGACGGCTTTTTAGCACTGGACGAAATCGGACAGACCGCAGACCCGCGAAGAATCCCCCAAATGGTTTACAGCGTGATTAACGGCATATCGAAAACACAGGGCGCGAAAGACGGCGGCAACCGCAAACAAAAGACATGGCGCAATCTGATACTCTCAACCGGCGAAACCAACCCCGAGAGCCTGATCGGAGACCGCGCCCAATGGAAGGCAGGCAACCGCGCCCGATTGCCCGATATACAGGCAGAAGCCAAACACGGCATATACGACACGCTGCACGGCTTCACAGACGGCGCGAAACTGTCGGAGCATATCAACAGGGCGGCCGCCAAGAAATACGGCACGGCAGGGCGCGCCCTCATCCGCCAAATCCTTTCAGACGGCAAAGAAGCCGCCGCCGAAACCATAGAAGCAACACGCGCCCGATACCTTGAAGCCTTGCCGCCTATGGAAGGGCAGGCACGGAGGATAGCCCGCCGTTTTACCCTGTTAGCCGCCGTTTTAGAATATGCCGCGCCCATCACAGGATTAAAGACAGGCGGGGCGGCGGTTATGCAGTGCTTTCACGAATGGCTGGAAGAAAACGGCACAGGAGACCGCGAAGCAGAAGCGATATGCGGCCGGTTGGACGACTTTATCGGACAATACGCCGATTCCGTACGCTTTACCGAATGGAGCATCAAAGACACCGCCATTATTCCGACAGGCGGCAAAGGCAAAGGACACGCAGGATACAAAAGGCAAAACGGCGGCATAGACGAGTTTTACATCTTGCCGATAGTGTTTAAGGAAGAAATCGCCCAATCGTTTCCGACTCAAGCCGTGTGCAGAATCCTATCCGAAAAAGGACGCTTGAAGCCGTCCAAAAACGGCTATCAGCACCAAATCAAAGTAAACAAGAAACCGATACGCCATTATTTAATCATTGAGCCGCTAGAACTTGATTGATACAGAGGGCCGCCGAAAGGCGGTTTTTATCTTGACATTGTAACGTGTAGAGATACAATAAAGGAAACAGATATAGGCTTGTATCATGATTCTGACATTCAGACATAAAGGCTTGGAGCAGTTTTACAAGACAGGGAGCAAGGCAGGCATACAGGCGGCACATTCAGCCAAAATCCGCCGCATACTTGCACGTTTAGACAGTTCCTCGACCCCTAACGACATGAACATTGCAGGCTGGAATTTACACCCCTTAAGCGGCAATCTGTCAGGGCATTGGAGCGTGAAAGTGAGCGGCAATTGGCGAATTACATTCAGAATCGAATCAGGACACGCCGAAATTGTAGATTATCAAGACTATCACTAGGAGTAAGCCATGATGTACAACCCACCACACCCGGCGGAAACCATCAAAGAGGACATATTGCCCGCGCTTGGAATTAGTATAAGCGAAGCAGCCGTGCAATTAGGCGTTTCAAGAATAACCCTTAGCCGCCTGTTGAACGGCAAGGCGGGAATCAGCCCCGAAATGGCAATCAGGCTTCACGCATGGTTAGGGGTAGACAGCCCCAGCCCCGAATCATGGTTACACCAGCAGGCGGATTATGATTTATGGAAGGCAAGGCAGAAAACCGCGCCAAACGTAACACCAGCCCCGTATATGGCATAGTCGGATTTACCGATACCGACAACACCGCCGCCGAAAGGCGGCTTTTTACGCTATCGGAAAACAGGAAAACGAAAGAAAAAGGCTATCACGGCACAGGAAAAGCCGAAAAACAGGCGGAAAACGGGGAAAGAGTTGTTACAGTTGTTACCGACTTGTTACCGCAAAACGCAAAAAGAAATATTAAAATCATAATGTTGTGAGGCGGTAACAAGAGTAACAACGGTAACAAGTGATTTTTATATATATATACTGTTTTTTTATACGGGGCGGCGGCGCATGATTGCCGATGTTACAATGTGCCCATATTTCACAGCTTGGCAGAAATGCCACAAACCGCCCCTGAAAAATTTTGACTTTGACAAATTTACGGTATTTTTTACGGTATTATTGATTTTCCTAAAAATAAAATATATTTAAATCAGTGTGATATGCTTTCATTTCGAGAGAGATCCTGCCGCTTTTAGAGCGGTTATTTTTTTGTCTATTGCTGTTTAATGAAATAGATAAGATTAAATACAATCAATATCTTAAGTCGTTGTTAGCCCTCTTGGTTCTGTCAATGCCGCCCAATACAGTCCGGTGCAATGAGCCATTTTCAGGAAGTATGGTTGGGAATATTTTTGATATATCAAAAATAAAATCAAGTTCAATCAATATCCCGAGTCTTTATTGGGATGAAACCCTGTAAATTTTAAAATTCTTGATATCGAAGAAGGGTTTTTCACATCTGCCCTTCCTACACAAACTGTCAACAATTTCCATCTTTCAAAAAAGGTACTCCTGATTTTATTTTTTAAAATCAATCAATAATCTCTCCATCTTCAAAAAATATTAAAAGATGAAAGATTTTTCTTGATTGAACTGTCGGTTTGCGTTATCGTTTCTACTCTTTTTCACAAACTCTGTGTTTCTTTCCAATTGATTGGATAATCCGTCTGTTGCCGTGTTCTTCCCATGCGCGTACCCTAAATCGCTGCTTGGTGGAATTGCATTACAGGTGCTGTGGCAAAGCGGTTTGTCCCTATTGGTTTGAAACCGTATAAAAGAGGTCGTTATGCAGTTATCAGGCGCACAAATCATAGTGCAGAGTCTCAAAGCCGAAGGTGTCGAGTACGTTTTCGGTTATCCCGGCGGTGCGGTTATCGAAATCTACGATGCCCTGTTCCAACTCAATAAATTCAAACACATTCTTACCCGCCATGAGCAGGCGGCAGTACACGCGGCAGATGCGTATGCGCGCGTCAGCGGTAAGGTGGGCGTGGCATTGGTTACATCCGGCCCGGGCGTTACCAATGCGCTGACCGGTATTGCTACTGCCTATACGGATTCGATTCCGATGGTGGTCATCAGCGGACAGGTAGGCAATTCCCTGATTGGTACGGATGCGTTCCAAGAAGTTGATACGGTGGGTATTACCCGTCCGTGCGTCAAACATAATTTCCTGGTTACGGATATCAATGAGTTGGCGGAAACCATTAAAAAGGCGTTCCAAATTGCCGCAAGCGGCCGACCGGGGCCTGTGGTGGTTGATGTCCCGAAAGACGTTACGCAGGCGATGGCGAAATTCAGCTATCCTCAGGAAGATATTTTTATCCGTTCGTATCAACCGGTTGTTCAAGGGCATATCGGTCAGATTAAAAAGGCCGTGCAGATGTTGGCATCTGCCAAACGTCCAGTCGTCTATTTTGGCGGCGGCGTGGTGTTGGGTAATGCTTCTGAAGAGCTGACCCGATTTGTCCGAATGACGGGTGCTCCGTGCACGGGTACGCTGATGGGCTTGGGCGCTTATCCTTCCAGCGACCGCCAATTCCTCGGTATGCTCGGTATGCACGGTACTTACGAGGCAAACCTTGCCATGCAGAATGCGGATGTCGTTCTTGCCGTAGGTGCGCGTTTTGACGACCGTGTGGTTTCTGTACCGTCTAAATTTTTCGAGAAGGCGAAGAAGGTTATCCATATCGATGTCGATCCTTCCAGCATCGCCAAACGCGTGAAGGTGGACATTCCGATTGTCGGCGACGTGAAAAACGTTTTGTCCGAGATGGTTGCGCTGTGGCAAAAACAAGAGTCCGTGCCGTCTGAAGATGCTTTGGGCAAATGGTGGAAAACCATAGAGGAATGGCGTTCCCGCGATTGCTTGTGGTTTGACAACGGCAGCGAAATTATCAAGCCCCAATATGTGATTCAGAGGCTTGCCGAGATTACCGGCAATTCGGCAATCATCACATCGGATGTAGGGCAGCATCAAATGTTTGCGGCTCAATATTATCCCTTCGAACGTCCGCGCCAATGGCTCAACTCCGGCGGTTTGGGTACGATGGGCGTGGGTCTGCCTTATGCGATTGGTGCAAAACTTGCCGCCCCGGATCAAGACGTATTCTGTATCACCGGCGACGGCTCGATCCAGATGAACATCCAAGAGCTGTCCACCTGTTTCCAATATCGGATTCCGGTTAACGTCATTACACTGAACAACGGTTATCTCGGTATGGTACGCCAGTGGCAGGAAATATATTACGGCGGTCGAGAGTCGGAAACCTATTTCGATTCTTTGCCCGATTTCGTCAAACTTGCCGAGGCATACGGCCATATCGGCATCCGCGTGGACAAGAAATCTGATGTGGAAGGTGCCTTGTTGGAAGCATTGAACCAAAAAGACAGGCTGGTGTTTATCGACTTCCTGACCGACCAGAAACAGAATGTGATGCCCATGGTCGGCAACGGCAAAGGTTTGGACGAAATGGTACTTCCGCCGCATATGCGTGCGGACGGAAAGGCGTAAGGAGAGGCAAATGCGACATATCTTATCTGTTCTGATCGAAAACGAATCAGGTGCGATGAGCCGCGTGGTCGGTTTGTTCTCTGCACGCGATTATAATATCGATTCTTTGGCGGTTGCGCCGACCGAAGACAAAACCCTGTCCCGTATGACCATCGTTACACACGGCGACGAGCAGGTTATCGAACAAATCACCAAGCAACTCAATAAATTGATTGAAGTGATTAAAGTGGTCGATTTGAACGAAAGCCGTTTTGTCGAACGCGAACTGATGTTGGTAAAAGTCCGTGCCGCCGGCAAAGACCGCGACGAATTTTTACGCTTGACCGAAATCTACCGGGGCAGCATCATCGACGTAACCGACCGCAGCTATACGATTGAAATTACCGGTTCGACAGACAAGCTGGATTCCTTTTTGGAAACGGTCGGACGCGCCCAAATTTTGGAAACCGTACGCACAGGCGCGGCCGGCATCGGTCGCGGTGAGCGTATTTTGAAAATTTAACGCCGTAACCTTTCAGACGGCACGGTATTTGAATGCCGTCTGAAAAACGAACGGCAGGAGAGATTTATGTCGAACATTAAAATTGTCGCACTGGTTACCGTCAAACCGGAATACACGGAAACACTGGCAGCACAGTTTAAAGAACTGGTCAAAGCCAGCCGTGCAGAAGAGGGCAACATCAGCTACGATCTCCATCAGGAAATCGGCAAACCGAACCGTTTTGTTTTCGTGGAAAATTGGAAATCCCAAGCAGCTATTGACGAACATAACGCCAGCGCGCATTTCCAAGCTTTCGTCCAGTCCGTCGACGGCAAAACCGAAGCGTTGGAAATCGTATTGATGAATGAAGTTGCCGCTTAAGCGGCACACTCTGTTTAACCCGTCCGAAGCCGCTCAACATTTTAAGGCTTCGACAACCATTTACCTTAAAGGAAATCAAATGCAAGTCTATTACGATAAAGATGCCGATCTGTCCCTGATCAAAGGCAAAACCGTTGCCATCATCGGTTACGGTTCGCAAGGCCATGCCCATGCTGCCAACCTGAAAGATTCGGGTGTAAACGTGGTGATTGGTCTGCGCCAAGGTTCTTCTTGGAAAAAAGCCGAAGCAGCCGGCCATGTCGTCAAAACTGTTGCTGAAGCGACCAAAGAAGCCGATGTCGTTATGCTGCTGCTGCCTGACGAAACCATGCCTGCCGTCTATCACGCCGAAGTTGCAGCCAATCTGAAAGAAGGCGCAACGCTGGCATTTGCACACGGCTTCAACGTTCACTACAACCAAATCGTTCCGCGTGCCGACTTGGACGTGATTATGGTTGCCCCCAAAGGCCCGGGTCATACCGTACGCAGTGAATACAAACGCGGCGGCGGCGTGCCTTCTCTGATTGCTGTTTACCAAGACAATTCCGGCAAAGCCAAAGACATCGCCCTGTCTTATGCGGCTGCCAATGGCGGCACCAAAGGCGGTGTGATTGAAACCACTTTCCGTGAAGAAACCGAAACCGATCTGTTCGGCGAACAAGCCGTATTGTGCGGCGGCGTGGTCGAGTTGATCAAGGCGGGTTTTGAAACCCTGACCGAAGCCGGTTACGCGCCTGAAATGGCTTACTTCGAATGTCTGCACGAAATGAAACTAATCGTTGACCTGATTTTCGAAGGCGGTATCGCCAACATGAACTACTCCATTTCCAACAATGCGGAGTACGGCGAATACGTTACCGGCCCTGAAGTGGTCAATGCTTCCAGCAAAGAAGCCATGCGCAATGCCCTGAAACGCATTCAAACCGGCGAATACGCAAAAATGTTTATCCAAGAGGGTAATGTCAACTACGCGTCCATGACTGCCCGCCGCCGTCTGAATGCCGACCACCAAGTTGAAAAAGTCGGCGCACAACTGCGTGCCATGATGCCTTGGATTACTGCCAACAAATTGGTTGACCAAGACAAAAACTGATTGTTTCAAACGGGACTGCCTACACATCGTGTAGGCAGTTTGTTATATGGATGCCGTCTGAACATCGTGTTCAGACGGCATCTGTGTTGCGGATGAATTTAAACAGGTACAGTTTTGTCAGTCGCCCAGAGCCGCGACCATTACCGCTTTAATTGTGTGCATACGGTTTTCCGCCTGATCGAACACGATGCTGGCGGGGCTTTCGAATACTTCTTCTGTAACTTCCACACCGTTCAGTCCGAAGGTTTCGTAAATCCATTCGCCGACTTTGGTTTCTCGGTTGTGGAAGGCGGGCAGGCAGTGCATGAATTTGACCTGTGGATTGCCCGATGCCGCCATCAGTTCGGGCGTAACGCGGTAATCTTTCAGCAAATCGATGCGTTCCTGCCAGACTTCTTTCGGCTCGCCCATGCTGACCCATACGTCGGTATGAATGAAACCGACACCGTTGACGGCTTCATGCGCGTTTTCGGTCAGGGTAATTTTTGCTCCAGTTTCTTTGGCGGCGGCGTGTGCGGCGGCGATAATGCCTTCAGACGGCCACAGGCTTTGAGGTGCTCCGATACGCACGTCCATCCCCAATTTTGCCCCTAAAATCAGCAGGGAATTGCCCATGTTGTAACGCGCGTCGCCGACGTAGGCAAACGCGGTTTGGTTCAAAGGTTTGCTGCTATGTTCGCGCATAGTCAGTGCGTCGGCAAGCATTTGTGTGGGATGGAACTCGTTGGTCAGCCCGTTGAACACGGGTACGCCCGCATATTTTGCCAATTCTTCAACAATTTCCTGACCGAAGCCGCGATATTCGATGGCATCGTACATCCTGCCCAAGACGCGCGCCGTGTCTTTGATGCTTTCTTTGTGCCCGATTTGGCTGGCAGACGGTTCCAGATAGGTTGCACACGCGCCTTGATCGCGTGCGGCGACTTCAAATGCGCAGCGTGTGCGTGTGGATGTTTTTTCAAAAATCAGGGCGATGTTTTTCCCTTTCATCCGCTGCACTTCGCACCCTGCCTTTTTGGCGGCTTTCAATTCGGCGGCAAGGTCGAGGTAGGCGGTGATTTCTTCCGGCGTGAAGTCTAAAAGTTTCAGAAAATGGCGGTTTTTCAGGTTCACTGTCGTTTCCTTTATGTGGGGGCGTGAACGCCGTATTTGCAGCGTTTGCGGAAAGAAGGGTTAGCGGAATGTTGCAATGCCGTCTGAAGGTTGTTCAGACGGCATTGCGGTCAATCCCTTACTCCATACGGATGACGGGAATCAAACATTCACGGTTTCGGCTACTTCGTTGTAGCTGTCGATTTCGTTGAAGTTCATGTAACGGTAGATTTGGTCGCCTTGCTCGTTGATGATGCCGATGTTGGCTTGGTATTCTTCAACGGTCGGGATTTTACCCAGTTTGGAGCAAATCGCCGCCAACTCAGCCGAGCCGAGGTAAACGAAGGTGTTTTTACCCAAGCGGTTCGGGAAGTTGCGGGTCGAAGTGGACATGACGGTTGCGCCTTCGTGTACTTGGGCTTGGTTACCCATACACAATGAGCAACCCGGCATTTCCATACGCGCGCCTGCACGGCCGAGCACACCGTAGTGGCCTTCGTCGGACAACTCTTTCGCGTCCATTTTGGTCGGCGGTGCTACCCACAAGCGGACGGGGATGTCGCTCTTGCCTTCCAAGAGTTTGGAAGCAGCGCGGAAGTGGCCGATGTTGGTCATGCACGAACCGATGAACACTTCGTCGATTTTGGTGCCGGAACGTTCAGACATGAAGCACACGTCGTCAGGGTCGTTCGGGCAGGCAATAATCGGCTCTTTAATGTCGTCCATGTTGATTTCAATCACGGCGGCGTATTCGGCATCTTTATCCGCTTCGAGCAATTCAGGATTTGCCAACCATGCTTCCATGGCTTTGATACGACGTTCCAAAGTGCGCGGATCTTGATAGCCGTTGGCAATCATGTTTTTCATCAACACAATGTTGGATTTCATGTACTCGATAATCGGCTCTTTGTTGAGCTTCACGGTACAGCCGGCGGCGGAGCGTTCGGCGGATGCGTCGGTCAATTCAAAGGCTTGTTCCACTTTCAAATCAGGCAGGCCTTCGATTTCGAGAATGCGGCCGGAGAAGATGTTTTTCTTACCGGCTTTGGCAACGGTCAGCAGACCTTGTTTAATCGCGTACAGCGGAATGGCGTTCACCAAATCGCGCAGGGTTACGCCCGGTTGCAGCTTGCCGCTGAAGCGTACCAATACAGACTCGGGCATATCGAGCGGCATTACGCCGGTAGCTGCTGCGAAAGCAACCAAGCCGGAGCCGGCAGGGAAAGAAATACCGATAGGGAAACGGGTGTGGCTATCGCCGCCGGTACCGACTGTATCAGGCAACAGCAGACGGTTGAGCCATGAGTGAATTACACCATCGCCCGGACGCAGGGACACGCCGCCACGGGTGGAAATAAAGGCGG
Source organism: Neisseria sp. LACPHL-SPEC-2024-00856 (assembly GCF_047915665.1). NCBI lineage: Bacteria > Pseudomonadati > Pseudomonadota > Betaproteobacteria > Neisseriales > Neisseriaceae > Neisseria > Neisseria sp. LACPHL-SPEC-2024-00856. The sequence goes on along the minus strand of NZ_JBLRPR010000003.1, from coordinate 128,555 downwards.
GCAGTTCTTTATGGGTTTTTACATCGACAGGTTTCGGATAGGCGGCGGTGTGGCAGAAAGACTGCATCACCATATCGGCGGAGAAGCCCAAACAAGCCAAGTCTTTCAACTCGTCGCGAGTCATCGGACCGGTCGTGTCTTGCGAGCCGACAGTCGTCATGCGCGGTTCGCAATAAGTTCCGGGGCGTACGCCTTGCCCTTCGGGCAGACCGCAGGAGCGGCCGACCATTTTTTGTGCCAAGGTGAAACCGGCTTTGCTTTCGGCAGGTGCTTGTGGCAGGCGGAATGCAGTAGAGGCAGGCAGTTTCAGGGCTTCACGCGCTTTGGCGGTCAGACCTCGACCGATAATTAGGTTGATACGGCCACCAGCTTGCACTTCGTCCAGTAATACTTGTGATTTCAGGTTGAATTCGGCAACGGTTTCGCCGTTTTTCACGATTTTGCCTTCATAAGGCAGGATATCGACGACATCGCCCATTTTCAGCGCGGAAACATCGACTTCAATCGGCAGCGCGCCGGAGTCTTCTTGAGTGTTGAAGAAAATCGGCGCGATTTTGCCGCCCAAGCACACGCCGCCGAAGCGTTTGTTCGGCACGAACGGAATGTCTTCGCCGGTATGCCAAATGACAGAGTTGGTCGCGGATTTGCGTGAAGAACCGGTACCGACCACGTCGCCAACGTAAGCAACCGGATAGCCTTTGGCTTTGAGTTCTTCCAACAATTTAATCGGGCCGACTTCGCCCGGTTTGTCGGGATTGATGCCGTCGCGCGGGTTTTTCAGCATGGCCAGCGCGTGCAACGGAATATCGGGACGACTCCATGCGTCGGGCGCGGGAGAGAGGTCGTCTGTATTGGTTTCGCCGTCAACTTTGAAGACGGTAACGGTGATTTTTTCGGGAACTTTGGCACGGGAGGTGAACCATTCGGCATCTGCCCAAGATTGCAAAACTTCTTGCGCGTATTTGTTGCCTTTTTCGGCTTTTTCTTGAACGTCGTGGAAGGAATCGAACATCAGAAGCGTATGTTTCAAGCCTTTGGCAGCAATGGACGCGAGTTTGTCGTCGTCCAAGAGTTCGATTAAGGCGTGAATATTGTAACCGCCGAGCATCGTACCTAAGAGTTCGGTCGCATATTCGGGGGAAACCAACGGGCTGGATGCGCTGCCTTCGGCAACGGCAGCCAGGAATGAGGCTTTAACTTTGGCGGCATCGTCCACGCCGGGCGGTACGCGGTGGGCAAGCAGTTCGACCAAGAACTCGCCTTCGCCTGCGGGCGGGCTTTTCAGCAGCTCAACCAAATCGGCGGTTTGCTGAGCAGTCAGAGGAAGGGCGGGAATACCAAGGGCAGCGCGCTCGGCGGCGGCTTTACGATAGGCTTCTAACATCTCTTTGTTCCTTTTTCTGTTTTTCTTTTGTCGGGTTGCAAATGATTTGCGTTAAATATTGTAAACAATATTTGCACCGCTATCATAGACTAGTTTTAACAAAAATGGAACTGTTATGACAGGTAATGTAATAGGGAATGGCTATCTGTCTGTGGGAATGTGTCAATGAAAACAAATGCCGTCTGAAGAGAGGTTCAGACGGCATTTGTTCAACGTTTTTCCTGTTTGCGTATCAGCCAAACAGCGAGCAAGGCGAAGGCTATGGTAGGCAGTGCGCCGGCGAAGAAGGGCGGGACGCCGTAGAGTTGGCTGGTAAACCCGAAGAGCCTGCCAGCAAAGTGGAACAGCAAACCAAGGCAGATACCGCCGAAAAGTTTCAAGCCCATATTGCCGTGGCGCGTCGTTTGCGGCGTAAAGGCGAAGGCAACAAGCGCCATCACCCATGCGGCAACGGGATACACCAGCTTGCGCCACCATGCGATGGCATAGACTTGGGTATTTTGGTTATTTTTTTCCAGATGGTCGATGTAGGTGGTCAATTCGCCGACAGACATTTGGTCGGGTTTGACGAGCAATACGTCCATCAGGTTGCGTTTGACGGAAATCGGCCAGTTTTCTTCAGCCGCAATAGAGACCTCGACTTTGTCTTCGCCAAGCGTGCTGCGGCGGATGTTTTTCAACTGCCAACTGCCGTCGCTTTTCAAAACGGCGGAATCGGCTTCCACTGCCTCTGCCAGTTCATTTTTATCGTTGCGCGCCCAAATTTTGATGCCCAAAAGCGTATGGTCGGGCAGCATTTCGCGCACGTTGATAATGCTGTTTTTTTCTTTGAGCCAAAGGCCGGTATTGCCGGTGCTGATTTTGCCGTTAATGGCGGCGGCTTTGATGTTTTCGGCTTTTTGGCTCAGCGTGGGGGCAACCCATTCGCCGAGCGCGACGGTGGCAATGGCGAAAATCAAACCGAACTGCGACAGAATCAACAGCAGCTTTTTGGTGCTCATGCCGCTGGCTTTGATGACGGTCAGTTCGCTGCCGGCGGCAAGCTGGCTGAGAGAGACCAGTCCGCCGATGAGGACGGCGAGGGGCATGAGTTCGTAGGCACGCGCGGGCATCTGCATGAGGACGTATTGCGCCATGGTTGCGCCGTTATAGCTGCCTTTGCCCAAGTCGCCGACTTCGTTGATGATCTCGAAAAAGCTGTACAGGGCAAGGAAGGCAAGGAGCGCGTAAACCGCCATAACCGCCATTTGGCGGATGATGTAACGTGAAATCAGGTTCATTTTCCGCCTTTCAATGTCAGACTTTTGCCAACCGCCTGCCAGAAGGGCTGGCTGGGCATACTGCGTACGCGCAGCAGAACGACGGCAATCACAAACATGATGATGTGCATAGGCAGCAGTCCGAGCCAGAAATGGATTTTGCCGTCTTCCACGGCATTGCGCAGGAAGGTCAGCCCGTTTTGGTAGACCAAAAACAAACCAATGGCAATCAGGATATTGTAGGTATGGCCGCTGCGCGGATTGAAATAGGAAAGCGGCACGGCGAGTAGGCAGAGCAGGAGGACGCTGACGGTCAGCGAGATGCGCCACATCAATTCCGCTTGGTGTTGCGGGTTGCTGCTGCCGATAAGTTGGGATGTCGGGATGGTGCGGCGGTGGGAAACGGGGTCGATGAGTTTGGGCGTGGTGCTGATAATCAGGCTGAGGTGTTGGAAAGAAACGCGGTTGTAGTCGGCGCGTCCGGGCGTGCCGCTGTATCGGTAGCCGTTGCGCAGGTCGAGTGTGCGCTTGTTGTCGTTCAGCGAGAAATTGCCTTCTTTGGCGAAGATAATGTTGTCGTTGCCGTTTTTGTCCTGTTCGCGCAGGAATAGGTTTTTCATGATGCCGGATTCGGTGTCGAAGGTTTCGACGAAATAAACCCTGCCGTTGCGCTTGCCTAGGCTGTTGAACTCGCCTGCTTCCACCAAAGACAATTCCTGCTTCTGCTTCAGGATTTCGGCGTATTCGCGGCTGCGTAGTTCCGCCCACGGCATCACCCAAAGCTGCATGACGGCAATCAGGATGGCAAACGGCACGGCAAACTGCATGACGGGGCGTATCCACTGTTTCAACGCCAATCCGCAGGAAAGCCAAACCGACATCTCGCTGTCGCGCCAGTAGCGGGTCAATACGGTCAGCGTGCTGATGAACGCGGTCAAAACCAGCAACAGCGGCGTCATACCGATGACCCAGAAGCCGACCAATGCCAACACGGCATCGATGGCGACGCGCCCGTCGGCTGCGCGGCCGAGCAGGTTGATGGCCTGCGTGGAGACCAATACCGCTAAAAGGACGACAAAGATGCCGACGGCGGTAAAAGAGAGTTCTTTAATAAAGTTTCTTTGGTAAATCATAAGATTGAGCGTGGTATACGGTTTATGGGAAACCTATATTTATTAATAAGGCTTCAGACGGTATGACACAAATGGAGTACAATGATTTTCATCTGTTCGGACGGTTGGTCAACAGGCCGTCTGAACAACCGACAACCATCTCAATCAGGAGAATAAACGTGAAATTTAGCACAAAAGCCGAAACTTTGCAGGCTCAACAGGCAGGTGCGCAATTATTTGTCTGCGCCGAAGAGGCGCAATTAAACCACCCAACCGCCCTTGCCCTTTTGTCTTCGCTTGAAGAAGGTCAAAATTTCGCCGACACCAAAATCCCGACGGACAACGGTTTGCAGGCAGTTGCCGTCGTCCGCCTCGAAAAAACCGACCGTGCCGCGCTGAACAAAGCCGCAGCCGAAGCCGCCAAATGGGCGCAAAATCAGGAAACGGTCAATGTGGACGTTCACGCCTTCGATGAAGCGCAAGCCGCCTCCGTTGCCGAAGCGTTTGCGATTGCGTTCGGCAATGCCGCCTACCGTTTCGACCGCTACAAAAAAGAAGCCAAGCCCGCAAAATTTGAAACCGCCGTGTTCCATACCGCATACGAAGCCGCTGTCAAAGAAGTCCTGCGCGTCGCCGAAGCACAGGTTTACGGACAAAGCCTTTGCCGCGATTTGGGCAACGCTGCCCCCAACGAATGCACGCCCGAATTCTTAGCGCGCACCGCCAAAGCCGAAGCCGAAAAACTGGGCGCACACGCCAAAATCATTGAAAAAGACTACATCAGAGAAAACATGGGTTCATTTTGGTCTGTCGCCAAAGGTAGCGTCGAAGCCCCATATTTGGTCGAATTGAGCTATTTTGGTGCAGCCGACAAAGAAGCCGCGCCTGTGGTATTGGTCGGCAAAGGCATTACCTTCGACACCGGCGGCATCTCCCTCAAACCCGGCCTGAACATGGACGAAATGAAGTTTGACATGTGCGGCGCGGCAACCGTCATCAGTACCTTCTGCGCCGCCGTCAAACTGCAACTGCCGATCAACCTGATTGCCATCGTCGCCACTTGTGAAAACATGCCTTCCGGCACTGCCAACAAACCGGGCGACGTCGTAAAAAGCATGAAAGGGCTGACCATCGAAGTGTTGAACACCGATGCCGAAGGCCGTCTGATTTTGTGCGACGCGCTCACTTACGCCGAACAGTTCAAACCCAAAGCCGTCATCGACGTCGCCACCCTGACCGGCGCGTGTATTGTTGCCTTGGGGCACGATGTCAGCGGCGTGATGGGCAACAATCAAGATTTGGTCGACAGCCTGCTGGTCGCCTCCCGCAACGTGGACGACAAAGCATGGCAACTGCCGCTCTTTGAGACCTACAAAGACCAACTCAAATCCAACTTTGCCGACATTCCAAACATCAGCACGCCCGGCGCGGGCACGATTACCGCCGCAACATTCCTGTCTTACTTCACCGAAGGCTACCCGTGGGCGCACCTTGACATCGCGGGTACGGCGTGGAAATCCGGAGCGGAAAAAGGTGCGACTGGCCGTCCCGTTCCCTTGCTGCTGAACTATCTGCGGAATCTTTAATTTTGCCACAATGCCGTCTGAAGCCTTTCAGACGGCATTATCCTACCAAATGTTCAAACAATATGCCGAAAGCCACCTTTTACACGCACGTTGCCCAAGTTCCGATTTTCACCTGTCGCCTGATTGCCCGTGCGATTCGGGACGGCGGCAGGATACTGGTGTGGTCCGATTCGTTCGGGCGGCTTCAGGAATTGGACAAAATGCTTTGGCAATACGAAGCCGAGAGTTTCATTCCGCACGAAATTTGGGAAACGGAAGAAGCCATGCCGTCTGAAACATCCGTCCTGCTTGCCTGCGGCGGCAATCTGCCCCGAATTCCCGAAGGCATGACCGTTTTGAACCTGTCCGACAGTTTTTGGAACACCGCTCCGGTCTTGCCCGCGCGCGTTTTGGAAATTGTCGGCAACAGCCTGGAAGAGCTCGCCGACGCGCGCGAACGCTTTGCCGCCTACCGCCGAAGCGGTTTTGCCATCGAACATCACGGCATGGAGGGCAAGGCATGAAATGCCGTCTGAAATGTCGCATTTACAAAATTTAAACAGGCTTGATTCTATTTGATTAAAATTTCCTTATCGGTTGAACCTCGCCACTTGGACATCTGTCCTTCGGGGCGGTAGAATCAGACCTTATTTGGGAAGGTTCAATTCCTTCCAAAACAGGGCAACACACAGATTGACGCTTTATGTGTCATCCTGTGTGTTGAAACATTCAAACTCGGCTATAATCCCGTTTTTCCGACCTTATTAACAGCGAAGAGCTATTATGAACAAAATTTTCAAAATCAGCGCACTGACCCTTGCCGCCACTTTGGCACTTTCCGCCTGCGGCAAAAAAGAAGCTGCTCCCGCATCTGCATCCGAACCTGCCGCCGCTTCTGCCGCGCAGGGCGACACCTCTTCAATCGGCAGCACGATGCAGCAGGCAAGCTATGCGATGGGCGTGGACATCGGACGCTCCCTGAAACAAATGAAGGAACAGGGCGCGGAAATCGATTTGAAAGTCTTTACCGAAGCCATGCAGGCAGTGTATGACGGCAAAGAAATCAAAATGACCGAAGAGCAGGCTCAGGAAGTGATGATGAAATTCCTGCAGGAGCAGCAGGCTAAAGCCGTAGAAAAACACAAGGCGGACGCGAAGGCCAACAAAGAAAAAGGCGAAGCCTTCCTGAAGGAAAATGCCGCCAAAGACGGCGTGAAGACCACTGCTTCCGGTCTGCAATACAAAATCACCAAACAGGGCGAAGGCAAACAGCCGACCAAAGACGACATCGTTACCGTGGAATACGAAGGCCGCCTGATTGACGGTACCGTATTCGACAGCAGCAAAGCCAACGGCGGTCCGGCAACCTTCCCGTTAAGCCAAGTGATTCCGGGTTGGACCGAAGGCGTCCAACTCCTGAAAGAAGGCGGAGAAGCCACGTTCTACATCCCGTCCAACCTTGCCTACCGCGAACAGGGTGCGGGCGAAAAAATCGGTCCGAACGCCACTTTGGTATTTGATGTGAAACTGGTTAAGGTTGGTGCACCCGAAAATGCGTCTGCCCAACAGCCGGCTCAAGTCGACATCAAAAAAGTAAATTAAGTCCGAACCCTTGCCCGAAACAGGTTTTCGGGCATTTTTACGGCAAATGCCGTCTGAAGCCACCAAACAGCGGTTCAGACGGCATCCCTTTCAAAAGCGCACCATTATGAAAAACATCGTCATCCTGATTTCCGGACGCGGCAGCAATATGCAGGCAATCGTCAATGCCGCCATTCCCAACGTCCGTATTGCCGCCGTGTTGAGCAACAGCGAAACGGCGGCGGGGTTGCAATGGGCGGCCGAACGCGGCATCCCGACCGACAGCCTGAATCATAAAAACTTTACATCCCGACTTGCCTTCGATACCGCCATGATGGAAAAAATCGACGCATATCAACCCGACTTGGTGGTTTTGGCGGGTTTTATGCGGATTCTAACCCCCGAGTTTTGCGCCCATTACGAAGGCAGGCTGATGAACATTCACCCGTCCATCCTTCCCTCGTTTACCGGACTTCATACGCACGAACGCGCTTTGGAGGCAGGTTGCCGCGTTGCAGGCTGTACCATCCATTTCGTTACTGCCGAACTGGATTGCGGCCCGATTGTATCGCAAGGGATTGTGCCGATACTTGATGGTGATACGGCAGACGATATTGCCGCACGGGTTTTAGCTGTCGAGCATAAACTTTATCCGAAAGCCGTTGCCGATTTTGCCGCCGGCCGCCTGATTATCGAGGGAAACCGCGTCAGAAATTCGGAAAACGCCGATGCCGCCCGTTTCCTGACGGCGTAAACCGGGCGGGAGCAAATGATGAAGACTTTTAAAAATATATTTTCCGCCGCCATTTTGTCCGCCGCCCTGCCGTGCGCGTATGCGGCAGGGCTGCCCCAATCCGCCGTGCTGCACTATTCCGGCAGCTACGGCATTCCCGCCACGATGACATTTGAACGCAGCGGCAATGCTTACAAAATCGTTTCGACGATTAAAGTGCCGCTATACAATATCCGTTTCGAGTCCGGCGGTACGGTTGTCGGCAATACCCTGCACCCTACCTACTATAAAGACATACGCAGGGGCAAACTGTATGCGGAAGCCAAATTCGCCGACGGCAGCGTAACCTACGGCAAAGCGGGCGAGAGCAAAACCGAGCAAAGCCTTAAGGCTATGGATTTGTTCACGCTTGCCTGGCAGTTGGCGGCAAATGACGCGAAACTCCCCCCGGGTCTGAAAATCACCAACGGCAAAAAACTTTATTCCGTCGGCGGTTTGAATAAGGCGGGTACGGGAAAATACAGCATAGGCGGCGTGGAAACCGAAGTCGTCAAATATCGGGTGCGGCGCGGCGACGATACGGTAATGTATTTCTTCGCACCGTCCCTGAACAATATTCCGGCACAAATCGGCTATACCGACGACGGCAAAACCTATACGCTGAAACTCAAATCGGTGCAGATCAACGGCCAGGCCGCCAAACCGTAAATCGGTTTTCAGGCGTTTTTTTGCCGTTTTGTCCATATTTCTGTATAAGCCGCTTGAAATTGTTTACAATAACGCCATATGCAAAGCGGTTTTAACGCTATTTTCGGGAATGACACCATGCAGGTTACATCAAAATGGATAGACGGAATGTGCTTTGTCGGCACGACGGAAGGCGGGCACAGCGTCGTTATGGAGGGATCGGCGGCAGAAGGTGCGGCCAAGCGCGGGCCCAGCCCGATGGAGATGCTGCTGTTGGGCGTGGCGGGCTGTTCGAGCATCGATGTGGTGATGATTGCCGAAAAACAGCGTCAGAAAGTGACTGACTGCCGGGCGACGGTTACGGCGAAACGGGCAGACGATGCGCCGCGCGTGTTTACCGAAATCCACATCCATTTCAAAGTATTCGGGCACGATTTGAAAGAATCGGCCATTGGGCGCGCCGTGCAGATGTCTGCCGAAAAATACTGTTCGGCTTCGATTATGTTGGGCAAGGCGGCAAAGATTACCCACAGTTTTGAAATTGCCGGAGCGGAGAAATAGGCATCATTATGAGGAAAATATCCGATGCCGTCTGAAGGGGAAAGGCGGCCGACCGGCCGGAGGCGCATAAAAAAGCAGATATATTCGGACTGCACCTCCCGAATATATCTGCCTGCTGTTTCCTCTTTATTCAGCCTTTATAATACTTGGACTTGTCGGGGTATTGTGCAGACTTGATTCCGGATTGTCAACAATTTTCGGTCAAATTTTAAATGCCGCGTTTTAAAATGATACCCGACTGCTTCTGCAGGCGGGCGGAAGGCGGGCATCCCGTTATTTTAAGCCATATATTAATTTATTGAATTATAGTGGATTAACAAAAACCAGTACGGCGTTGCCTCGCCTTGGCTCAAAGAGAACGATTCTCTAAGGTGCTGAAGCACCAAGTGAATCGGTTCCGTACGATTTGTACTGTCTGCGGCTTCGTCGCCTTGTCCTGATTTTTGTTAATCCACTATAAAATAAATTTGTGCAATGCTTTAATTTCCCCGACACGATTTGAAACACAGCCGCCTTAAAACATCTTAAGAAATTTGAAAGCGTAAAAATACGGAAAACATCATGAACTTTGAAAACGACGACATTATCCATGCGCCGACCACGTCTTCCCTGATTCTCGAAGAGCGGCACGATTCGGAGCTGTTCCGTGTTTACGCCCTGATTTTGGACGGCATTACCGATCAGGTGCTGCTGCCCGGCAAAAAGCTGACCGAGTCCGAACTTTGCCGCCAGATGGTGTGTTCGCGCAACACCGTCCGCGGCGCGCTGTCGCTTTTGGCGCACGACAAGATTGTCGATTTGCAACCCAACAGGGGCGCGTTCGTCCACGTTCCCGATTTGAAAGAAATGCAGGATGTGTTCAATGCGCGCATCGAAATGGAGACGATGATTTTGAACATCCTCGCCGGCCTGCCGGATTTGGAAACGCGCCTCAAGCCGCTTTATGCGATGATAAGGCGCGAAGAAGAGGCTTCCGGCAGGGGCGACCGCGTCGGCTGGAACCGCCTGTCCAATGCCTTCCACGTCGAACTGGCGCGCCTGGTGGGCAACGATGTGCTGTTCGATATTATGAACACGCTGTGCGCGCGGTCTTCCTTGATTGTCGCCGTGGCGGGCGTGCATCGCGAGGAAAAACACGCCATCAATACGCACACGCATTCCGAACACCGCGAAATCCTCGACCTGCTGCTGGCAGGCAGGCGCAACCGCGTGGTCAAAATCCTGCGCCGCCATTTGGGCAACTGTATGGAACGCTTGGAAAAGACTTTGGAAGATTGAATGCCTGATGGAGAGAAAACTGTCTGAATCAGATGTTCAGGCGGTTTTTTAATGGCGAACCTGATGCCGTCTGAAATATGGATGCGGGTATCTGCAATTTTCAGACGGCATTTTCAAGCCGCACATATTATGCGGCAATAAAGGAGGACAGGGGATGAACAGCCTAATCACATTGCTTTCGGTATTGGTACCGATGTTCGCCGGATTTTTTATCCGTGTTCCCAAACCTTATCTGGGCGTGTTGGACAGGATGTTGTCGGTTTTGGTGTATGCCGTGCTGCTGCTGATCGGCGTATCGTTGTCGCGCGTGGAAAACTTGGGTTCGCGGTTGGACGATATGGCGTTGACGGCTCTGTGGCTGTTTGTTTATACGGTAGGGGCGAACCTGCTTGCCTTGGCGGCTTTGGGGAGCTTATCCCCGTGGCGGATAAAGGGAAAAGGCAAGGGTGTTTCAGTCGGTGTGTCGGGCAGTGTGAGACAGCTCGGATGTGTGGTACTCGGTTTTGTGTTCGGTAAATTGATGCGCGATATTTGGCTGCCGTCTGAAAACGCGGGTATGTACTGCCTGATGCTGCTGGTGTTCCTCATCGGCGTACAGCTCAAAAGTAGCGGCGTATCGTTGCGGCAGGTTTTGGTCAACCGCAGGGGCATCCGGCTGTCGGTTTGGTTTATGCTCTCATCCCTTTCGGGCGGGTTGCTGTTTGCCGTTTCGGCAGACGGCGTGTCGTGGACGAAAGGTTTGGCGATGGCTTCCGGCTTCGGTTGGTATTCCCTTTCGGGTTTGGTGATGACCGAGGCGTACGGCGCGGTATGGGGCAGTATCGCGCTTTTGAACGATTTGGCACGAGAACTGTTCGCGCTGGCATTTATTCCGCTGCTGATGAAGCGTTTTCCCGATGCGGCGGTGGGGGTTGGCGGTGCGACCAGTATGGATTTTACATTGCCCGTGATTCAGGGTGCGGGCGGTTTGGAAGTCGTGCCGGTAGCGGTCAGCTTCGGCGTGGTGGTCAATATCGCCGCCCCATTTCTGATGGTGGTGTTTTCCACGCTGGGCTGAACGCGGTAAAATCGGCATCCCGATGCAAGGAGGCAGAAAACGATGAAACCGAAAATCCAAAGGCACGGAGAGATTTTAAGCCTTGTCCGCCGGCATCAGTTTATGTCGGTGGACGAGCTTGCCGCCGCATTGGACGTTACCCCGCAGACGATACGCCGCGACATCCGCGAGTTGGAGGAGGGCGGCAGCCTGAAACGCCATCACGGCGGCGCGTCCTCGGGCGGAAACCTGCCGGACAGCCTGCCTTCAAACCGCCAAATTCAATGTCAAAACGAAAAAAACGCCATTGCCCGGCTGATTGCGGAACACATCCCCGACGGTTCGTCGCTGTTTGTCAGTATCGGCACGACGATGGAAGCCGTGGCATCGGAGCTGGTGAGGCGGCGCGGCAGCCTGAGGGTGATTACCAACAATATCCACGTCGCTTCCATCGTTTCGGCACGTACGGATTACACGGTCATCATCACTTCCGGAGTCGTCCGCCCTTTGGACGGCGGCATTACCGGCGTGGCAACCGTCGATTTTATCAACCAGTTCAAAGTCGATTATGCAGTGATGAGTACGCACGGCGTGGAGAGCGACGGTTCGCTTTTGGATTACGATTACAAGGAAGTCAGCGTCATGCAGGCGATGATTGCCAACGCGCGCGTCCGCTTCCTGGGTGTCGATCATAGCAAATTCCGCAGCAATGCGTTGGTCCGGCTTGGCGACATTACGGCGTTTGACAAAGTATTTACCGACAGGTTGCCCGATACCGCCATGCAGAAGATGCTGAAAGAGGCAGGTGTGGAATGTTTGGTTTCCGATGCCGTCTGAACGCTATGTCAAAGCGCGCAAGTCGGGTACAATAAACACATCATCAAACCGCTTCAGACGGCATAAGGAACCGCCCCAATGCCGTCTGAAGCCATCTGTTCAAAGAAAACTATGCTCAATAAAGACCAATTTGCGGACAACCATTTTATCCGCACCATCATCGAAGACGACCTCAAAAGCGGCAAACACGAAGCCGTCCAAACCCGTTTTCCGCCGGAGCCCAACGGCTACCTGCACATCGGCCACGCCAAGTCCATCTGCCTGAACTTCGGTTTGGCGTATATTTACGACGGCTTGTGCAACCTGCGTTTTGACGATACCAACCCCGAAAAAGAAAACGACGAATACGTCAACGCCATTAAAGAAGATGTCGAGTGGCTCGGTTTTCATTGGGCGGGCGAGCCGCGTTTCGCTTCCAACTATTTCGACCAGCTTTATGACTACGCCGTCGGTTTAATCAAAGACGGCAAAGCGTATGTCGATGATTTGACGCCCGAAGAAATGCGCGAATACCGCGGTACGCTGACCGAAGCGGGCAAAAACAGCCCTTACCGCGACCGCAGCGTCGAAGAAAACCTCGACCTGTTCACACGCATGAAAAACGGCGAGTTTCCCGACGGCAGCAAAACCCTGCGCCTGAAAATCGACATGGCGGCAGGCAACATCAATATGCGCGACCCCGTCATCTACCGCATCCGCCGCGCCCATCACCACAACACCGGCGACAAATGGTGCATCTACCCGATGTACGACTACACGCATTGCATTTCCGATGCCATCGAAGGCATCACGCATTCCTTGTGTACGCTCGAATTTGAAGCCCACCGTCCGTTGTACGACTGGGTGTTGGACAACATCCCCGCGCCGCACGCCACGCGTCCGCGCCAATACGAGTTTTCCCGTTTGGAGCTTCTGTATTCCATCACGTCCAAACGCAAGCTGAACCAACTGGTTTCAGACGGCCACGTTTCCGGCTGGGACGACCCGCGTATGCCGACCATTTCCGGTATGCGCCGTCGCGGCTACACGCCCGAAGGCCTGCGCCTGTTTGCCAAACGCGCCGGTATTTCCAAATCTGAAAACATCGTCGACATGAGCGTGTTGGAAGGTGCGATTCGCGAAGAGCTGGAAAACTCCGCGCCGCGCCTGATGGCGGTTTTGAATCCGCTCAAGGTGACGCTGACCAACTTTGAAGCCGGTAAAACCCAAAGCCGCCGTGCCGCGTTCCATCCGAACCACGAGGAAATGGGCGAGCGCGAAATCCCCGTGTCCCAAACCATCTACATCGAAGCCGACGACTTTGCCGAAAATCCGCCCAAAGGCTTCAAACGCCTGATTCCCGGCGGCGAAGTGCGTTTGCGCCACGGCTATGTCATCAAGTGCGATGAAGTCGTCAAAGACGAGGCAGGCAATGTGGTCGAACTCAAATGCAGCATCGACCACGATACCTTGGGCAAAAATCCCGAAGGCAGAAAAGTCAAAGGCGTGATTCATTGGGTGTCCGCCAAACATGCTGCCGAAATCAAAGTCCGCCTGTACGACCGCCTCTTTACCGTCGAGCGTCCGGATGCCGTGCGCGGAGAAGACGGCGAATACCTGCCGTTTACCGATTTCCTTAATCCGGAATCCGTCAAGGAAATCACCGCCTACGCCGAACCTGCCGCAAAAGATTTGCCGGCAGAAAGCCGTTGGCAGTTCGAGCGCATCGGCTACTTCGTAACCGACCGCAAAGACCACGGCAAAGACACGCCGGTGTTTAACCGCACGGTCACGCTGAAAGATTCTTGGCAGCCTAAGTAAAACCCCATCCTTGCCGTCTGAATATTGTTCGGACGGCATTTCTCCTTTACCCGCGAAATGCGGCACATTCGGCACACTGGAAAGGAAATATGATGAAAGTCCTCTTTATCGCCGACCCGATGGCAAGTTTCAAAACCTATAAAGACACCACCTACGCGATGATGCGCGAAATGGCAAAACGCGGCTGGCGGCTGTTTCATACCTTGAGCAGCGGATTGTCGGTTAAAAACGGTCTGGTGGTTGCTGATGCGTCTGCTTTTGAGTTTCTCGGCGCACAAGACGACCACGACAAAAACTGGTTTGCCGCCGCCGACAAAGTTCAGACGGCATTGGAAGCATTTGATGCCGTGATTATGCGTACCGATCCGCCGTTCGATATGCAATACCTCTACGCCACCCAATTACTGACGCTGGCGGAACAGCAGGGCGCGAAGGTTTTTAACAGCGGACAGGCGATGCGCGACTTTAATGAAAAACTGGCGATTTTGAATTTCAGCCGGTTTACCGCGCCCACGCTGGTAACGACCCGTTCCGCCGATGTCCGCGCATTTTTGAAAGAACACGGCGACATCATCATCAAACCGCTGGACGGTATGGGCGGTATGGGTATTTTCCGCCTGACCGAAAAAGACCCCAACATCGGCAGCATCCTCGAAACCCTGATGCGGCTTGATTCCCGCACCATTATGGCGCAACGCTACATTCCCGAAATCGTCCACGGTGACAAACGCATCCTGATTATCGGCGGCGAAGTCGTCCCTTATGCTTTGGCGCGTATTCCGCAAAACGGCGAAACACGCGGCAATCTGGCGGCAGGCGGGCGCGGCGTGGCGCAGGAATTGGGCGGACGCGACCGCGAAATTGCCGAAACGCTCGCCCCCGAACTCAAACGGCGCGGCATCCTGCTGGCCGGTTTGGACGTTATCGGCAGCAACCTGACCGAAGTCAACGTAACCAGCCCGACCGGATTCCAAGAAATTATGAAACAAAAAGGTTTCGATGTGGCGGCAATGTTTGCCGATGCCGTTGCTGCGTGGTCGGTACATTAAAAACGCGATGCCGTCTGAAAGGCTTTTGCTTCACAACCGCCTGGTTTGTTCGGGCAGGCAGGGTTTTCCCTCAGCCGGCAGGGATGCGCTTAATACCGTACGGACACCCCGCCGCCCCGTTTTCAGGCGGCATATATTGAGGACATTTTGAAAGGATACCGATGGAACCTTCCTCCTACGCGGCAGAAAAAAAAGGAAAAGGCGGCATCAGGCGCGTTATTAACGCATTCGGCTATTCGATAGACGGCATCGCCGCCGCCTACCGTTACGAAGCGGCATTCCGTCAGGTTTTGTGGCTGAACGCGCTGCTGGTGTGCGCGGCATTTTTTTGGGTTTCCGAAAAGTCCCTCCGCCTGCCGTTGATTATCGCGTCTTTTGTGTCGGTCATTGTCGAACTGTTCAACACCGCCGTCGAAGCCGCCGTCGATCATACTTCGACCGAAAAACACGAGCTGGCCAAACGCGCCAAAGACGCAGGTTCTGCCGCACAATTGTTCGCGATGCTGATGTTGGCGGCGGTTTGGCTGTCCGCCCTGTTCGGGTAAAATGCTTGCAGCAGGATTTTTAATCCTTTAGGATTAGTATGTAGTATTTATTATTCGCTTAATCTATATCAAATTTCCGAACGGTATTTGTTTGTAAGATGAGCGCATCCTCGTTTGACATTTAAGGAGTAGAAAGATGAAAAAACTATTGGCAGCCGTGATGATGGCAGGTTTGGCAGGCGCGGTTTCCGCCGCCGGAATCCACGTTGAGGACGGCTGGGCGCGCACTACCGTCGAAGGTATGAAAATGGGCGGCGCGTTCATGAAAATCCACAACGACGAAGCCAAACAAGACTTTTTGCTCGGCGGAAGCAGCCCTGTTGCCGACCGCGTCGAAGTGCATACCCATATCAATGATAACGGCGTGATGCGGATGCGCGAAGTCGAAGGCGGCGTGCCTTTGGAGGCGAAATCCGTTACCGAACTCAAACCCGGCAGCTATCACGTGATGTTTATGGGTTTGAAAAAACAATTAAAAGAGGGCGATAAAATTCCCGTTACCCTGAAATTTAAAAACGCCAAAGCGCAAACCGTCCAACTGGAAGTCAAAACCGCGCCGATGCCGGCAATGGACCACGGTCATTACCACGGCGAAGCGCATCAGCACTAATCTGCTGAAAATATTTGAAATGCCGTCTGAAAAAGCCCGGGCTTTCAGACGGCATTTTTATGCCCGCCTTTAAAATGTGTTAAAATCTGCCTTTAAAAACCGCCGTTTCCAAGCCATCCTGCGTATGAATACGACAGCAAACCCTTCCAATATCATCGTCGGGCTCTCTGGCGGTGTCGATTCTTCCGTAACCGCCGCCCTGCTCAAGCAGCAGGGTTATCAAGTGCGCGGTGTGTTTATGCAGAACTGGGAGGACGACGACAACGACGAATATTGCAGCATCAAACAGGATTCGTTCGATGCCATCGCCGTTGCCGATATTGTCGGCATCGATATCGACATCGTTAATTTCGCCGCGCAATATAAAGACAAAGTCTTTGCTTATTTTCTAAAGGAATACAGTGCGGGGCGCACGCCGAATCCCGATGTTTTGTGCAACGCCGAAATCAAATTCAAATGCTTTTTGGACTACGCCGTAGGGCAGGGCGCGGATACCATCGCCACCGGACACTATGCGCGCAAAGAAGTCCGCAACGGCGTGCATTACCTGCTCAAAGGTTTGGATCAAAACAAAGACCAAAGCTATTTCCTCTACCGCCTCAAGCCTTTCCAACTCGAGCGCGCGATTTTTCCGTTGGGCGGTTTGGAAAAACCCGAAGTCCGCCGCCTTGCCGCCGAGTTCAAACTGCCGACCGCCGCCAAAAAAGACAGCACAGGCATCTGCTTCATCGGCGAACGCCCGTTCCGCGAGTTCCTGCAGAAATACCTGCCGACCGACAACGGTAAAATGGTTACGCCCGAAGGGGAAACCGTTGGCGAACACGTCGGGCTGATGTTTTACACATTGGGCCAGCGCAAAGGTTTGGGCATCGGCGGCGCGGGCGAACCGTGGTTTGTTGCGGCTAAAGATTTGACGAAAAACGAACTGATTGTCGTGCAAGGACACGACCATCCGCTGCTCTATACCCGCAGCCTTGTGATGAACGATTTGAGTTTCACGCTGCCCGAACGCCCGAAAGCAGGGCGTTATACCTGCAAAACGCGTTACCGTATGGCGGACGCGCCTTGCGAATTGCGCTATTTGGATGATGAAACCGCCGAGCTGGTGTTTGACGAACCGCAATGGGCGGTTACGCCGGGCCAGTCTGCCGTGCTGTACGACGGCGACATCTGCTTGGGCGGCGGTATCATCCAAACGACCGACAAACCCGTCATCATCACACGATAAAGGTAATGCCGTCTGAAACGGTTTTCAGACGGCATTGTTCCGCTCAATTCCACTTTAAAGACCGATACCTATGAAAAAAATTTGGTTAGACAGCTACGAGAAGGGCATCAGTGCCGAAATCGACATCACGCAATACAATTCCGTCAGCGACGTATTCCGCCAAAGTGTGGAAAAATTTGCCCGTCTGCCCGCTTTTCAAAATATGGGCAAAACGCTGACTTATGCCGAAACCGGCAAACTGGCGACTGATTTCGCCTCTTATCTGCAAAACGTCCTCAAGCTGCCGCGCGGCGAACGTGTTGCCATTATGATGCCGAACGTATTGCAATACCCGATTGCCCTTTTCGGTATTTTGCAGGCAGGTTTGGTGGTGGTGAACACCAATCCGCTCTATACACCGCGCGAGTTGGAGCATCAGCTGAAAGACAGCGGTGCGACCGTCATCATCGTTTTGGAAAATTTCGCCAACACGTTGGAGCTGGTGCTGCCGCGCACGCAAATCAAACACGTCATCGTCGCCTCCGTCGGCGAAATGTTCGGGCTGCTTAAAGGTTCGCTGATTAATTTCATCATCCGAAAAATCAAGAAAATGGTGCCCGAATACCGCATTCGGGAAACCGTTTCCTTTCAGACGGCATTGCAAGAGGGGGCGAAGCACGTTTTCCAACCTGTCGCATTAAACCGCGAAGATACCGCGCTGTTGCAATACACGGGCGGCACGACGGGCGTTGCCAAAGGCGCGGTGCTGAGCCACGGCAACATCTGCGCCAATATGCTTCAGGCAAAAGAATGGATTAAAAACCAGTTGCGCGAGGGCAAAGAAACCGTTATCGCCGCCTTGCCGCTGTACCATATTTTTGCCTTAACCGTGAATCTGATGATTTTTGCCAATGCCGGCTCAAAAATCATCCTGATTACCAACCCGCGCGATATGAAAGGCTTTATCGGAGAACTGAAAAAACAGCGGGTTAATGTATTTATCGGCGTGAACACGCTGTTTAACGCGATGGTCAACCGGCCCGATTTTGCCGAAGTCGATTTTTCAGGATTGCGGCTGACTTTGGGCGGCGGTATGGCGACCCAAAAAGCCGTTGCCGAAAAATGGAAAAAAATTACCGGTACGCCTATTGTCGAAGCCTACGGTCTGACCGAAGCCAGCCCAGGCGTGTGCTGCAACCCCTTAAACATCGAATCATACAGCGGCAGCATCGGTTTGCCCGTCTCGTCCACCGAAGTCGAACTGCGCGACGCAAACGGCAAAGAAGTCCCCGTCGGGCAGCCGGGCGAATTGTGGGTAAAAGGCCCTCAAGTGATGCAAGGCTACTGGAACCGTCCCGAAGAAACCGCTAAAGCCATAGACGCGCGCGGTTTCTTGGAAACCGGCGATATTGCCGTCATGGACGAAAAAGGCTGGTTGAAGCTGGTTGACCGTAAGAAAGACCTCATTGTTGTTTCTGGTTTTAATGTTTATCCGAACGAAATCGAGGAAGTCATCGCGCATCACGGCAAAGTGATGGAAGTCGCCTGTATCGGCGTTCCCGACGAAAAAACCGGAGAAGCCCTAAAAGTATTCGTCGTCAAAAAAGATCCGTCTTTGACGAAAGAAGAACTTATCGCCTTTTGCCGCACCGAATTAACCGCATATAAAGTACCGAAAAATATCGAATTCCGCGACGAGTTGCCCAAGTCCAACGTCGGCAAAATCCTGCGCCGCGAGTTGCGGCAAAGTACTGGGAAATAAAGAAAAGATGCCGTCTGAAAACAGCCGTCCACCGTTCAGACGGCATCCGTCCGTTTGCCAGAACCGCGCGCTTCAAGTTAAAATCGCACATTCCAATATGGGTGTTCCATCATGACCAAATTCATTTTTGTAACCGGCGGCGTTGTCTCCTCACTGGGTAAAGGTATCGCCGCCGCTTCTATTGCCGCCATCCTCGAATCGCGCGGCTTGAACGTTACCATGCTCAAGCTTGATCCTTATATCAACGTCGATCCCGGCACGATGAGCCCGTTCCAACACGGCGAAGTGTTCGTAACCGACGACGGCGCGGAAACCGACCTCGACTTGGGACACTACGAACGTTTCATCGATTCCACGATGACCCGCCGCAACAGCTTCAGCACGGGGCAGGTGTACGAAAACGTCATCGCCAAAGAACGACGGGGTGACTACCTCGGTGGTACGGTTCAAGTCATTCCGCACATTACCGACGAAATCAAACGACGCATCCATGAAGGCGCGGCAGGTTACGATGTGGCGATTGTCGAAATCGGCGGCACGGTCGGCGACATCGAATCGCTGCCGTTTTTGGAAGCCATCCGCCAGATGCGCAGCCAGTTGGGACGCAACAACACCTTGTTTGCCCACTTGAGCTATGTTCCCTACATCGCCGCCGCAGGCGAAATCAAAACCAAGCCGACCCAGCACACCGTTAAAGAAATGTTGAGCATCGGTTTGCAACCCGACATCCTGATTTGCCGTATGGACAGGAAAATGCCTGCGGACGAACGCCGCAAAATCGCCTTGTTCTGCAACGTGGAAGAACGCGCGATTGTCGGCAGCTACGACGTGGACAGCATCTACGAATGCCCCGAAATGCTGCACGACCAAGGCATCGACAACATCATTACCGAGCAGTTGCAGCTTAACGTGCAACAGGCAGATTTGACCGCGTGGAAAAAAATCGTCCACGCCGTCAAAAATCCGAAACACACCGTCAAAATCGCCATGGTCGGCAAATACGTTGATTTGACCGAATCCTACAAATCATTGATTGAAGCCTTGAAACACGCAGGCATTCACACCGAAACCGACGTGCAGATTACCTTTGTCGACAGCGAAAACATCGAGAAAAACAAGGGCGACGTTTCTATGCTCAAAGATATGGATGCCATCCTCGTTCCCGGCGGTTTCGGTTCGCGCGGCGTGGAAGGCAAAATCGCCGCCGTGCGCTATGCCCGTGAAAACAACGTGCCATATTTGGGCATCTGCCTCGGTATGCAGATTGCGCTGATTGAATACGCCCGCGACGTGGCAGGCTTGAAAGGCGCGAATTCCACCGAGTTCGACCTCAAATGCGCCGCGCCAGTCGTTGCCCTGATTGACGAATGGCAAACTGCCGACGGCAGCGTCGAAACCCGCGACGAATCCGCCGATTTGGGCGGCACCATGCGTTTGGGCGCGCAAGAAGTCGAATTGAAAGCAGGCAGCCTCGCCGCCAAAATCTACGGCAGCGGACATATCCGCGAACGCCACCGCCACCGCTACGAAGTCAACAACAACTATGTTCCTCAGTTGGAAAAAGCAGGCTTGGTCATCGGCGGCGTATCCGCCGGACGCGAACGCTTGGTCGAAACCATCGAGCTGCCGAACCACCCTTGGTTCTTCGCCTGCCAGTTCCATCCCGAATTCACTTCCAACCCGCGCAAAGGGCATCCCTTGTTCACCGCGTTTGTCAAAGCCGCGTTGAACAATAAAAAAGCCTGATAAAGCGTTACTTGATGATCAAAATGCCGTCTGAAAGCCTGAATGAAGACTTTCAGACGGCATTTTCGCAAATCGGGGATCATAAAAGCCATCAATTTAATTTTTATGGTTTTATCTAATATAGTGGATTAAATTTAAACCAGTACGGCGTTGCCTCGCCTTGCCGTACTATTTGTACTGTCTGCGGCTTCGTCGCCTTGTCCTGATTTTTGTTAATCCACTATATTTACCAACTGAATATTGTTAAGCAGGGCGTGAAACTCAAGATTATTGTTTTTATAGTCGTGCAAGTCCGGTTTTGACAGGAAATAGCTTTAAAACATCAGTTTTGCTTAGTTTGATGGGGATGATGGTTTGGAGTCGATATATTTGGAATATCAAAATTTAATTGTAAAAATAAGGAGTTTAGATGAAGGTTTATTATGCTCATTCCGCCCAAGGCCAATTATGCAACCTTTTGCCTTACGAACGCTGGCAAACCCTTCAATCCCACGCCCAAAATGTCGGCAATTCGGCTGCAAATTTTGCCCAAGTTTTCGGCGCGCAAGACATTGCTTATTACACCGGGCAACTACACGATTTAGGAAAATACTCGCTTGAATTTCAGGCTAGATTAAATGGCGGGAGCAGGCCTGTCGACCATTCTACCGCCGGGGCTAAGATTGCTGTCGAGCGTTGGGGAAATGTTATCGGCAAACTGATGGCGTTTTGCATTGCGGGGCATCATGCCGGGTTGGCAAATGGCAATGGTGAAGGGGATAACCGCCGCACGTTAAAGCAGCGTTTGGCTTTGCAATTTGGCGCAGATATTCCCGTTCTCGATAACCTGTGGCAACAAGAAATCAAGCTCCCGGAAACCCTATCCGCACCGCCACTCAAAGCCGACGCGCATCATCCTTTTTTCTCCTACGCCTTCTTCACCCGAATGCTCTATTCCTGCTTGGTGGATGCTGATTATCTCGACACCGAAGCCTTTTATTCAAACCTAGAAAACAAAGCCGTCGAGCGAGGCGGTTATCCCGATCTAAACACCTTACAACACAATTTCAATCAATTCATCAACGATTTCAGACGACGTATTACCCAAGCCCCAGAGCAAACTGAAGCCGAAAAACGCAATGCCGCTTTAAACCGCCTGCGCAGCGAGATTCTCGATCATGCCGTAGAACAAGCGACACAAGCGCAAGGGTTGTTCACGCTCACGGTGCCTACCGGTGGCGGAAAAACTTTCACTTCCATGGCGTTTGCGTTGGAACACGCCAAACAGCACGGTATGCGGCGCGTGATTTACGTCATCCCATTCACCAGCATCATCGAACAAAATGCCGCTGAATTCCGCAAAGCCTTTGGCGAATTGGGCGAGCAAGCCGTGTTGGAACATCACAGCACCTTCGACGACGGCAAACTGCAAAATGAGGTCACCAAAGACAAATTGCGCCTTGCCTCGGAAAACTGGGACGCGCCGATTGTCGTGACCACCGCCGTACAATTCTTCGAATCCCTCTTCGCCGACCGCTCCTCGCGCTGCCGCAAGCTGCACAACATCGCAGGCTCCGTCATCATACTCGACGAAGCGCAAATGTTGCCGCTCAATCTTTTGCTGCCCATCATGCAAGCCATTAAAGAATTGGCGCAGAACTATCATTGTTCTGTTGTTATGTGCACCGCCACCCAGCCGGCCGTGCAAGCCGAAAACGGCTTCTATCGAGGCTTTGAAAACGTGCGCGAAATAGCCCCAAAACCGACCGCACTTTTCGACAAACTGCGCCGCACCACCGTGCACCATATCGGCACACAAACCGACACCGACTTGCTCGCCAAACTTGCCGAACACCCGCAAATGCTCGTCATCGTCAATAACCGCCGCCACGCCCGCAGCCTGTACGACCAAGCCAAACACCTTGACGGCACGTTCCACCTAACCACCTTAATGTGCGCCAAACATCGCAGCCAAAAACTGGACGAAATTCGAGGTCGTCTGAAAAACGGCGAATCCTGCCGTGTTATTGCCACCTCCTTAATCGAAGCCGGCGTTGATGTGGATTTTCCGCTGGTGATGCGCGCCGAAGCAGGTTTAGACAGCGTTGCCCAGGCCGCCGGACGCTGCAACCGCGAAGGCAAAAGGCCGTCTGAAAACAGCTTTGTATGGATATTCGCGCCAGAAGAACAATGGAAAGCCCCACCCGAACTTGCCGCCCAAGCCGCCGTTATGCGCCTGACCGCCGACAGTTTTTCAGACGACCTCTTATCCACCCAAGCCGTCGCCGCCTACTTCGCCGAGCTTTATCAATTAAAAGGCAGTGAACTGGACAATAAAAAAATTCTGAAAATGCACAACGATACAGGGCAAAGCCTCGATTTCCCATTCCAAACCATCGCCGACCAATTTCGCATGATTGAAAGCCATATGCAGCCGCTGATTATTCCGTTCGATGTTGATGCCGAAAACCTCATTAGCGGCCTGCACCACGCCGACCATATCGGCAGTCTGCTACGCAAACTGCAACCCTACACCGTCCAAATCCCCGAAAAAGCCCTCGCCGCTTTATATAAAGCAGGGCGTATCGAACCGATTAACGAGCAAAACTTCGGCAAACAGTTTTATACGCTGATTGGACTGGATTTGTATGATGAAGTGGCTGGGCTTTCTTGGGAGGATACGGAGTTTTTGAAGGGAGAGAGTTTGGTTTTTTGATGTTGCTTTCTTTGATTATGCGATAGTTTTAAAATTTACCTATAAGTTATTCATAATTATTTTGTGAGGAAATAATGTGTTTTTCATTTGAACATATGAAGTGGTTAGTCAAGAGTAACCAACAATTAAAAACATCAGATGGAAAATCTGTTGATATTTTTGAATTTCGTCATGTGAAGGATGAGCAAACACTTTCTGCATGGGCAAAACACTTTAGAAACCATTATTGTTTGGATTCACAAATTGATTCCCTGCGTTGTGGGACAGAATATTCTCGAGAAGAGTATCTTAATAAGATAAAGTTTCCAGATAAATCGATTGCCCCAGGTCCAAGTATAAGAGCAGGTGATTTTGCTGAGATTTTAGCGGCAGATTATCTTGAATATATCTTAAAACATTGGGTTCCTAGAGTGAGATATTCGCATAAAACTGTTAGCAATGAATCCACAAAAGGCTCTGATACTATTGGTTTTATGTTTTCTTCTGATGGAAATAATTCTAAAGATACTTTAACTATTATCGAATCAAAAGCTAAATATACTGGTAACCATGAAAATCGACTACAGACAGCAATAGATCATTCAAGTAAAGATATTATACGCAAGGCAGAAACTCTTAATGCTATAAAACAAAGATTTCTTGACAAAGAAGATATTCATGATTCACAACGCATCGAACGTTTTCAAAATGAAGCTGATAATCCATATATTCAAAATTTTGTAGCAATAGCTCATTTAGATAATAGTAATTTTACAGAAGATGTAATTACCTCTGCCAATTCATCATCACATTCTCATGCAGATCAACTTTTTTTAATTGTAATAAAAGGTGATGAAATGATGAAATTAGTTCATGAATTATATGAAAGAGCTGCAAATGAAGCCTGAAAATAAATCCTATAATTTGCTCAATGTGACTCGAGCAAAAGCCAAAATGTTTGAATACCACGTACCTGAAAATGACCATATCAAAATTCCTGAAGATCCAACCAAGCTACTTACTATCTCAATTGGTTTACTTGGAGATTTTGCAGCAGCGATAAATAGAGGGGAATCCGGAAATGAGCAACTTTCAGAACTAAAAAAGAATTTACTTTTTTCTGCACACTTTTTTGATTTCTACCTCCAGTCAAATTTAGCTATTAATCTTGACTCATATCTAATGTTACTTGGAGCTGCATCTTATTATTTATGCGATTTACAAGGAAGTGCATCTGTTCTGATAAAAGATATAAATCGTGAGTCTTTAGATTTAAATGGAGAAGGTTTAGAGACCCTTCTATTTTGTTTGTTACATTCAGAATATGATTATACAGATAAACATCTATTTTCTGATTTAAATAATAATATTATTAAAAATATTATCTATTTTTACAAAGAAGCCTCTCATGAGCATGAACTTATTAATTCAGTGGTTAAATTAAGAAATGAAGTTTATATAAATGGCACACCTAGACAACTTCTTTTAGGTGACCTAATTGCCGCTATAGTAAAAAAGAAATTGGAAAATTCAGCTTGGAAAAACTTACCACTTTATTCAGGAGTATCCAAAGAAAAATGGCAACCTATTTTACAAAAAGATTCATTCATTAAAGAGTTTTGGCCAGCACAGCATTTGTTAGGTAAGGCTGGCATTCTTAAAGGAAAATCTGCAGTTATTCAGATGCCAACTAGTGCAGGTAAAACAAAATCAACAGAGCTAATTGTTAGAAGTGCATTTTTATCTGGACGTGCAACTTTAGCTGTTATTGTTGCACCATTTAGAGCTTTATGTAATGAGATAAAAAATACTCTAGCCGATGCCTTCTATAATGAACCAATAAAAATAGATGAACTGTCAGATACATTACAGATTGATTTTAAATTTTCTGACCTACTTGGTCATCAGCAAATCTTAGTCTTAACGCCAGAAAAATTATTCTATATTCTAAAACATTATGTTGATTTAGCTTCAAAAATAGATTTATTGATCCTTGATGAAGGGCATCAATTTGACAGTGGGACTCGAGGCGTTACCTATGAACTTCTTTTAACTTCACTGAATTTAAAGATTCCTCAAAAAGCTCAAAAAATCCTTATTTCTGCGGTAATAAGCAATGCTAAAGATATTGGAGAATGGCTAAATGGGGAATCTAACGTTGTTGATGGTGAAGCATTAATCCCCGCATTTAAATCCATTGCTTTTGCTAGTTGGTTAGATCAACAAGGGCGTATTGAATATGTTAATGCCACTGATATAGATCGAAATGAATTTTTTGTACCAAGAGTAATTGAAAAAATTGAACTAAATAAGAAAGGAAGAGAACGAAAAAAACGTTATTTCCCTGAGAAAGGAGATGGTCAGTCTATTGCTATTTATCTTGGTTTTAAACTGGTTTCAAATGGCAGTATTGCTATTTTTTGTGGTAGTAAGCCCACAGCTGTCAGTATTTGTGAAAAAGCTATAGATATCATTGAGCGAAATACCCATTTAAAGCAACCAAAAGAATACTCAAATTGCCAAGAAGTTATACGCCTAAGAAATTTACATATTTTAAATCTTGGTAAAGATTCATCCGCTTCAATAAGTTCACAGTATGGTATTTTTTCTCATCATGGGAATGTTCCACATGGAATCCGCCTCGCCGTAGAATATGCAATGCGTGAAAACCTTATTCGCTTTGTAGTTTGTACATCTACGTTGGCTCAAGGGGTAAATCTACCTATTCGCTATTTAATTGTAACTAGTATTTATCAAGCTGGTGATCGTATAAAAGTTCGTGACTTCCATAATCTTATTGGACGTGCAGGTCGTTCCGGCATGCATACAGAGGGAAGTATTTTATTTGTAGATCCAGAAGTTTATGAAAATAGAAAGAATTCTAGAGAGAAATGGCGCTGGGAACAGATAAAGGACCTTCTTAATCCGAATAATTCAGAGCCTTGTATCAGCAACCTATTATCAATATTTGAGCCTATCACAAGTGATGATAGCAAATTTTATATTGATATTAAGGCTTTAGATTTTGCCAAAGCTTATATTTATGGCTCTAATGATATTCATAATTGGGCAGATGAAATAGTACAAAAATATCATGATAAAAATTTTTCGCATAATGGTGTTACGCAACAAATATCTTGGAAAATTAATTTAATATGTTCACTTGAGAATTTTTTACTATCTTTTGAAAGTAATGAAGAAAAACTTACAGAATCCAATGCAATCGTTCTAGCTGAAGGCACATTGGCATTTTACTTAGCGGATGAAGAAAAGAAAGAACAGCTACGTTTATTATTTAAAATTTTAGCAGATAACATTATTACGAATATGAAAGACTCGGAAAGTCGAATAGTTTATGGGAAAACATTTTATGGAATTCATGATTCTCAAGTTATTTTAAAATGGTTGAGTGAGTATTCGGATAAACTTATAGTAGCGGAAAATAACAATGAAATCATAGAAGCTTTATGGGAAATAATGAAAAATTATATTCGTAATAAATCATTTAATAAATTTAATAAGCCAGATATCTTACTTGAAATGGTAAAAAAATGGGTTTCTGGATGTTCTTTTAGTGAAATTTATCAATTTTCCAAAGATAATGATTGTAAACTTGGTTATGGTACTAGACCTAGGAAAATTAAAATTGAAAATATTGTTGATATTTTTGAGGGAGGGATTGCCTATGATGCATCTCTATTTGTTAGTACATTAGCTGAATTTACTAATTTACTTGAACGAAATGACAAAATTAAATTATTTAATATACTTCAGTTTTTTCAAAAGCATCTAAAATATGGTTTACCTACAAAGACTGCTATTGCACTTTATGAAATGGGGTTTGCAGATCGTGTTATTGCACAAGACTTAGCATTATCTTTAGGATTAATTTCAATTGAAAAACAAAAGATAATAGAAGAGTTAAAGAAAAATAAAGAAAAATCCCAAGAAGTAATGGCTAAATATCCAAGTTACTTCCAAAATGAAATGCTAAGAATATTAGACAATTAGAAACTTAGTTTAAAAGTGCGGTCATTTTCGCTAACATTTTCAAAACGTCGTCTGAAACCGCACTTCCCAATCAAAAGGAGAACCAAATGAACCAAATCCGCCTACACGTTTGGGGCGATTATGCCTGTTTTACCCGTCCGGAGATGAAGGTGGAGCGGGTGTCTTATGATGTCATCACGCCGTCGGCGGCGCGCGGGATTTTGGCGGCTGTGCATTGGAAGCCGGCGATTCGCTGGGTGATTGATAAGATTTATGTGTTAAAGCCGATTCGGTTTGAGTCGGTGCGGCGCAATGAGTTGGGCGGTAAGATTTCGGTGGGTAAGATTAGCGGTGCGATGAAGCGTAAAAGCGTTTCCGATTTATATACGCTGATTGAAGACGACCGCCAGCAGCGCGCGGCGACAGTGCTTAAGGATGTGGTTTATGTGATTGAAGCCCATGCGGTGCTGACGCCAAAAGCAGGTGCGGATGAGACCGTTACCAAGCACATCGAGATGTTCAAACGCCGTGCGAAAAAAGGGCAATGCTTTCAGCAGCCTTGTTTGGGCGTACGTGAATTTCCTGCCGATTTTGCGTTGATTGATGAAGGCGAGTCGCTGCCGCTGTCGGCGTTATCGGAAAACGAGGCAAACCGCGATTTGGGCTGGATGCTGCACGATATTGATTTTGAACACGGCAACATGCCGCATTTTTTCCGCGCACAAATGAAAGACGGCGTGATTGATGTGCCGTCGTTTTACGCCGAGGAGGTGAAAGCATGATTCTTGCGTCCCTTGCCCGCTATTACCGCCGTTTGGCAGCGGAAACCGATGAAATGGGCAACCCGAAAGTGCCGCCTTATGGTTTTAGCGAGGAGAAAATCGGCTGGATTTTGGTGTTGGATAAAGAAGGTCGTCTGAAAACCGTTGTGCCGAATCTGACTGCCGATAAAAAGCCGCAGCCGAAGCTGATGAGCGTACCGCGCCCTGAAAAACGCACATCGGGCATCAAGCCGAATTTTTTGTGGGATAAAACCGCCTACGCGCTTGGCGTGGAAGCCAATAAAAACAAAGCCGAAGCCAAAGAAAAAACGTTTACGCCGTCTGAAAAAACCTTTGACGCCTTTAAGCAATATCATCTCGATTTACTGCAGAACAGCGAAGACGAAAGCCTCCAAGCCTTGTGCCGTTTCCTGCAAAACTGGCAGCCTGCACATTTTGCTGCCGAAAATCTGCCTGCCGAAATGCTCGATACCAACATCGCTTTTTCTCTTGAAAAACCGACCGTACTTATCCATAAGCGCGAAGCCGCGCAAACCTTGTGGGCAGGCTGCCTGAAAAGCGACGAGGCTCTTGAGGGCTTGTGCCTGATTAGCGGCGACACCGCCCCGATTGCACGACTGCATCCGGCGATTAAAGGCGTGTTTGGCGGGCAAAGCTCCGGCGGCTCTATTGTGTCATTTAACAAAAGCAATCCAGCCTTTGCCTCGTTCGGTAAAGAGCAAGGCGCAAATGCGCCTGTTTCCGAACAATCCGCGTTTGCCTACACCACCGCGCTGAACTATCTGTTGCGCCGCGAAAACAATCACTGCTTGACCATAGGCGACGCGAGCACGGTCTTTTGGGCTGAAGCGGATGATGAAGCAACTGCGCAGGCTGCCGAAGGTTTCTTCGCGCAAGTATTCACGCCGCCGGATGATGAACAAGAAAGCGCTAAAATTTTCAACGTATTGGAACAAATGGGCAAAGGTCGTCCGCTGCAAGAAATTGCGCCCGAACTCTCTGCCAATACCCGTTTTTATATCTTAGGGCTTGCTCCTAATGCCGCGCGGATTTCTGTTCGCTTTTGGCTGGACACCACGTTTGGGCAGCTGGCGGAAAATTTGGCGCAGCATTGGCAAGATTTAGCCCTTGAGCCTTGCGCGTGGAAAACGCCGCCGTCTATTTGGCGGCTTTTATTGCAAA
Organism: Neisseria sp. LACPHL-SPEC-2024-00856; assembly: GCF_047915665.1. NCBI lineage: Bacteria > Pseudomonadati > Pseudomonadota > Betaproteobacteria > Neisseriales > Neisseriaceae > Neisseria > Neisseria sp. LACPHL-SPEC-2024-00856. Next base: position 99,175 of record NZ_JBLRPR010000003.1, on the reverse strand, counting down.
CTGCCGTATTGGGCAAAAGCGAAAATATCCCCCCTGTATTGGCAGGCGAAATGACCCACGCCGTGATTTGCGGCACGCCGTATCCCTTAAGTTTGCTGTCGCAACTGATTACCCGAATCCGCGCCGACGGCGACGTGAACAGTCTGCGCGTGGCAATGATGAAAGCCGTATTAGAGCGGCGTTTTAGAAAAGGTTTTATCGAAGAAGGAGTTCCTATGAGTTTGAACAATGAAAATCCGAATCGCGCCTATCTTTTAGGGCGGCTGTTTGCCGTGTTGGAGCGCATTCAATATCAGGCGTTGGGCGAATTAAACGCCGGTATCGCCGACCGCTATTACGGCTCTGCCTCCGCCGTGCCGTTTTCGGTTTTTCCGCGCCTTTTGTCGGGTGCAAAACACCATTTGTCGCGCTTGCGTAAAGACAAAGCCGGCATGGCGGTGAATTTGGATAAAGATTTGGGCGAAATCATTGCCAAACTGCCCGAAACCTTTCCGCGCCATTTGAGCATTGACGAGCAAGGCCGCTTCGCCATCGGCTATTACCATCAAAAACAAAGCTATTTTGCTAAAAAAGAAACCGCTGAAACCATTGAAAACTAAGGAGCCAGAAAATGTCTGCCATTCAAAACCGCTATGAATTTGTTTACTTTTTTGACGTCACCAACGGCAACCCCAACGGCGATCCCGATGCGGGCAATATGCCGCGTCTTGACCCCGAATCCAGCAAAGGCTTGGTAACCGATGTCTGCCTGAAGCGCAAAATCCGTAATTTTGTAGAAATCAGCAGTGAAAACGAAGCCGGTTACGAAATTTACGTCAAAGAAAAAAGCGTGTTAAACCTGCAAAACAAACGCGCTTATGAAGCACTTGGCATTGAATCTGAAGCCAAAAAATTGCCAAAAGATGAAGCCAAAGCCCGCGACATTACCGCTTGGATGTGTAAAAACTTCTTCGATATCCGCACCTTCGGCGCTGTGATGACCACCGAAGTCAACAGCGGACAAGTGCGCGGCCCGGTGCAACTGGCGTTCGCCCAATCCATCGACCCGATTGTGCCGCTGGAAGTTTCTATCACCCGCATGGCAGTCACCAACGAAAAAGACTTGGAAAAAGAACGCACCATGGGGCGTAAATACATTGTCCCTTATGCGCTCTACCGCGTGCACGGTTTTATCTCCGCCAACCTTGCCGCCAAAACTGGTTTTTCAGACGACGACTTGGCCAAACTCTGGCAAGCCCTGACGCTGATGTTTGAACACGACCGCTCCGCCGCCCGTGGCGAAATGGCGGCGCGCAAATTGATTGTTTTCAAACACGACAGCGCACTCGGCAGCCAGCCTGCACATAAATTATTTGACGCCGTGAAAGTCGAACGCATAAACGGCGAATCAGGTACGCCGGCAAGCGGTTTTGGCGATTACAAAATCAGCGTGGTTTCAGACGGCCTCAATGGCGTGAGTGTGGAAGAACTGCTTTAAAAACACTTAAAAAGATGACCGCACTTTTAACCGAAACCCAAGGGGAAAATCAGGACACGCGCCTGATTCCCCTTTCCGCCCTGCAACACTACGCCTTCTGTCCGCGCCAATGTGCCTTGATTCACAACGAGCAGGCGTGGGCGGAGAACTATTTGACCGCGCAGGGCAAGGCACTGCATGAGCGGGTGGATTCGGGTGAGCCGGAAACACGCAAAGGCGTGCGCTTTGAGCGGACGGTGTATGTGTCGGCGGAAAAGTTGGGCATCAGCGGCATATTGGATTTGGTGGAAGTGGAAACGAAAACAGGCCGTCTGAAACCCGTGGAATACAAACGCGGCAAGCCCAAACCTGACCCGATGGACGAAATCCAGCTTTGTGCTCAAGGCTTGTGCTTGGAAGAAATGACGGGGCAAACCGTCTCTGAGGGCGCGCTGTGGTATATGCAAACCCGCCACCGCGTCCCCGTCGTGTTTTCAGACGACCTGCGCGCCCAAACCCTCGCCACCATCGCTGCCGTGCGCGAACTTTTAAACAGCGGCCAAACCCCGCCACCCGACTACGGCAAACGCTGCAAAGCCTGCTCGCTGGCGGAGATTTGTCAGCCGGAGTTGTTGGGGAAACGGGATAGGAGTGTGGGATATGTGGCGGGGTTGTTTCGTGGTTAGTATTTGAATCAAGAATTATATTGGAATTTACTTATGAAAAATTTAAGCGAATATGCCTTGTGCTTTACTACTCAGAATTGGTTAATTTTACATTCAAAAGATATTAATTCAGGAAACATTATTAGTGAGAGTGATCAGAAGATCATAAATAATTGCCATATTTATATGATACATACGAGACCATTAATTTCATTTGTAGAAGATTCTATTTTGTATAATACGGATACAAAACATTTGAAAGGGAAAGTTAAAGCTAATCTTTTAGATGGTTCATATGTTGAATCTGAATTTTCATTAGATTTTGAATTAGCGGATGGCGCTATATCTGTAAAATGTCAGTATCCATATAAAGAAATTACTACTCATGATATACAAGATAACATTATTAGAGTTTTACCTGCTTATTTATTATTAAGAAAAATTAAAGGTCAACATTTGGTTGATGCTTTATTAAATCTGAAAGTTGAATACATAGGTCAAGCATTTGGTAATGGTAGTAGAAACTCATTAGATAGATTAAAAAGCCATTCCACATTTCAGAAAATATTATCAGAAATTTCATATTACAATCCAAATCTAGAGGTTTTTGTTTCTATGGTAAGTTTCCAAGAACCAAGATTAATTACCATTATGGATGGACGAGGAGTAGATGCTTATGACAAAAAAATTGAATTTAGAAGATTAAGAAGTATTATGGATAATCCTCTTTCTAAGAAAGAGCAAATTAATTTAATTGAAGCTGGGTTAATTAGATATTTTCAACCAACTTTTAACACTAATTTGAAACATAAGTTTCCATCTGTAAAACAACAAATGCTATCCAAGTTATCTGATCTAGACATATCAGGTTTGGTCGTAGAATTTTTTGAATCAGAATTGGGATTTAGAATATATACTGATACTATTCGCCCTGCTTATGCACATTTTGCTAGATATGATTTAACTACTAATGAAAATAGGACTAGCTTCTTTAATCGTTCGATAAATATTTATAAACCAAGTGAGTTAATCAAAATGACTCATAAGTAAGACTGATAAGTCAGCGTAGTTCAGATACTTGTATCCGACAATTCGTTGATCTTTATGCGACTTTGAGATTATTACAGCGGATTGGAGATGTCGGATTCGAGAATCCGACCTACCATTTTTCAGGTAGCCCAGCTCTGTTAAATTCTCCCAAAGTACGGTCAAACCCCAAGGAGTTTCCCCATGCGCAAACTGTAAAACATGCTCTACATCACCACCCAAGGCAGTTATTTGCATAAGGAGCGGGAGACGTTGGTGGTGGCGCAGGAGCGTAAAAAGGTGGCGCAATTGCCGGTGCATTCCATCGGGCATATTTTCTGTTTTGGGAATGTGCTGGTGTCGCCGTTTTTATTGGGGTTTTGCAGCGAAAATAATGTGAATTTGGCGTTTTTTACCGAAAACGGACGTTTCTTGGGGCGGCTTCAGGGGCGGCAGAGTGGTAATGTGCTGCTGCGTCGGGCGCAGTATCGGGTGTCGGAGCAAAGTCCCATGCCGATTGCGCGCAATATCATTGCGGCAAAGATTCGGGCGAGCCGGAAGCGCGCAAGGGCGTGCGCTTTGAGCGGACGGTACACGTTTCGGCAGAAAAACCGGGCATCAGCGGCGTGTTGGATTTGGTGGAAGTGGATACGAAAACAGGCCGTCTGAAACCCGTGGAATACAAACGTGGCAAGCCAAAACCCGAGCCGATGGACGAAATCCAGCTTTGCGCCCAAGGCTTGTGTTTGGAAGAAATGACGGGGCAAACCGTCTCTGAGGGCGCACTGTGGTATATGCAAACCCGCCACCGTGTCCCCATCATGTTTTCAGACGACCTGCGCGCCCAAACCCTCGCAACTATAGCCGCCGTCCGTGAACTTTTAAACAGCGGACAAACCCCGTCGCCCGACTACGGCAAACGCTGCAAAGCCTGCTCTCTGGTGGAAATCTGTCAGCTGGAGTTGTTGGCGAAACGGGATGGGAGTGTGGGATATGTGGAAGCGTTGTTTATTGTGTAAGAAAAAACCGCAGGTATTTGAAATCTGCGGTTTTTTGGTTTATAGCTTGCTGTCTTCGCTGTCCAAGAAACTTCTCAAACGGTCGCTTCTTGTCGGATGCCGCAGCTTGCGGAGTGCTTTTGCCTCGATTTGTCGGATGCGTTCGCGCGTTACGTCAAACTGTCTGCCGACTTCTTCCAGCGTGTGGTCGGTGTTCATATCGATGCCGAAACGCATACGCAGGACTTTTGCCTCACGAGGTGTCAGGCTTTCGAGGATTTCTTTGGTTACTTCGTGCAGGCTGGTGTACATTGCCGCATCGGCCGGCGCAACATTGTTGGCATCTTCGATGAAATCGCCCAAGTGCGAATCGTCGTCGTCGCCAATGGGGGTTTCCATCGAAATCGGCTCTTTGGCGATTTTCATGATTTTGCGGATTTTGTCTTCGGGCATCTGCATCAGTTCGGCAAGTTTGGCAGAATCGGGTTCTTCGCCGGTTTCTTGAAGGTGCTGGCGCGAGATGCGGTTCATCTTGTTGATGGTTTCAATCATATGAACCGGAATGCGGATGGTACGCGCCTGATCGGCAATCGAGCGGGTGATTGCCTGACGGATCCACCAGGTTGCGTAGGTGGAGAATTTGTAGCCCCGGCGGTATTCGAACTTGTCGACCGCCTTCATCAGGCCGATGTTGCCTTCCTGAATCAAATCAAGGAACTGCAAGCCCCGGTTGGTGTATTTTTTGGCGATGGAAATGACGAGGCGCAAGTTTGCCTGAATCATTTCCTGTTTGGCGGCTGCGGTTTCTTTTTCGCTCGACACCATATTTTTGTTGATTTCTTTCAACTCTTCGATGGAAATGCGGGTTTCTTTTTCCATATCTGCCAACTCGGTTTGTTTTTCGAGGATGGCGTGGCGGAAGCGGTCGAGTGCGTCGCTCCAGACCCTGCCTTTGGCGATTTCTTCTTCAATCCATTGCAGATTGGTGATTTCGGGCAGGAAGTTTTGGATGAAGTAGTCGCGTTCCATATGGACGCGGTCGAGGCAGATGTCGCGGATTTCGCGTTCGAGTTTGCGGATGTTTTCTACTTTTCCGCGCAGGCTGCTGCTGAGGCTGTCGATTTGCCGGGTGGCGAAACGGACTTCCAGCAGTTTGTTGGCAATCGCGTCGCGGTAGGCGAGATAGTCTTTGTGCCGGCTGTGGTGTTTTTCCAAACGGCCGATCATTTTTTTGTAGTCTTTTTCGATTTGGGCAAAGTGGCCGATGACTTTTTGTTTCAATTCGGCGAGATTGGCTGCAGAGATTTCATCCGCATCTTCTTCCGACTCTTCGTCGTCTTCGTTTTCATCCGAATTGTCGTTGGAAGGTTTCTCGGGCACTGTGGTTTCCAAGTGCCCCAAGCCCAATTCGTTGAGCAATACTTCATTCGGGTCGATAATGGCTTCTACGACTTCGTCGACGCGGATTTCGTCTTTGCGGATTTTTTCGATGAGTTCTAAGATTTCCGCAATGGATCCCGGGCAGGCGGAGATGGCCTGAACCATATTTTTCAGGGCGTTTTCGATTTTTTTGGCGATGATGATTTCGTCTTCGCGGGTCAGCAGGTCGACCTGCCCCATTTCGCGCATATACATACGGACGGGGTCGGTCGTCCTGCCGAACTCGGAATCTGCACTGGAAAGGGCGGCCTCGGCTTCTTCGACGGCATCATCGTCGGTAACGGCGGCATTGTCGCTTAACAATATGTCTTCCGCATCGGGGGCGTGTTCGGTAACTTGGATGCCCAAACCGGAAATCATGCTGACGATATTGTCTATTTGGTCGGCATCAGACATATCGTCTGGCAGGGCGTCGTTGATTTCGGAGTAGGTGATGTAGCCGCGTTCTTTGCCCATAATGATGAGTTGGCGCAGGCGCGCGCGTTGTTCCTCAATCGTCAGGGGGCGGGTATCGTCTTGGTATTCTTCGTGATTTTGGTTTTTGGACATTGTCTGCTTTCTGTTGGCAAGATGCCGACGGTTTGCGTTTGGACGCACCTGAAGGCGTGGCAGAGTAGGGTACTCTGATGCCGTCTGAAGGCTTTTTGGGATGGGTGTTCTGCAGGTGTCGTTGTTGCAGCCGGGGTAAATGCTTTTCAGACGGCATAACGGTTTACGGATGGCGGAATTCGCCGGTCAATTTTGTTTTGCGGTCAGCAGCGACAGCAAAAGTTTTTTCTCGCTTTCATTTAAGCCGGATTGCAGGCTTTTTTGTTTCAATGCTTCGATTTGGCTGTATTTTAACTCATTGAGCAGTTTTTTGATGCCGATTTGGAAGTTTTCGCAATCTTCTTCGCCGCCACCTTCCATTTCTTCCGATTGAAGGACCGACCGGAAGATGCGGTTGATTGTTTCTTCGTAGGGCGAACCGCGCATATGTTCCAAAATCTGCGCGGTTGCCGGCACGGAAGGATGGCTTTTAATGGTTTCGGCAAGGTTGGCAAGGCAGGCGAAATCGCCATCCAAAGCCAAATAATCGGGCAGGTCTATATATGCAGCCCAATCCGGATTTATCAAGAGGCTGCGGATTTGCCGTTGCACCAATGTTGGCATAACGGGCTGCTTGACGGAAATCGGGGGCAGTTTGTAGCTTTTTTGTTTGACGTGCTGCTTCGGCGCTTCCTGTCCGAGCAGTTGCGCGAGATTGTCGGGATCGATGCCGACCAGTTCGCTAAGCCGTTGTTTCAACAAATAACCCAATGCCGGCGCGGTGATTTGCACCAAAAGCGGCGAACTGGTTTTCACCAATTCCGCCTTGCCTTCCTGCGTATTGAGATTGAGGTCGTCTGAAAGGTGTTCCCAGAAATATTCCGACAGCGGCTTGCTTTGATTCAACAGCGCGTCTTCAAATTGCGTCTTGCCGTAGGCGCGGATGTAACTGTCGGGGTCGTGTTCTTCCGGCAGGAACAAAAAATGCAGTGATTTGTCGTCTTTCAACTGCGGCAGCGCGTTTTCCAGCGCGCGCCAAGCCGCTTTCCGTCCCGCGCTGTCGCCGTCGAAACAGAAATAAATACTGTCCGCCTGACGCATCAGGATTTTGACGTGTTCCGCCGTCGTCGCCGTACCCAAAGCCGCCACGCCGTAGCCCACGCCGAACTGTGCCAGCGCGACCACATCCATATAACCTTCGACCACCAGAATCCGCCCCGCTTCCTTGACAGCGGCACGCCCTTCATACAGTCCGTAAAGGTTTTTCCCTTTATCAAACAAAGGCGTATCAGGCGAGTTCAAATATTTCGGTTTCGAGTCGTCCAACACCCTACCGCCAAAACCGATTACCTGCCCGCGCGGATTGCGGATAGGAAACATAATCCGATGACGGAAGCGGTCGTAATGCCGCCCCTCATTGTCAATCACCATACCCGTATCCACCAACGCAGTATTCGGGTACGGCTGGAACACTTGCGCCAAAGGCTGCCAGCCGTCGGGCGCGTAGCCCAAACCATAATGCGCAATGACTTCCGCGCTCAAGCCGCGTTTGTCCAAATAAGCCTTCGCCGCCGGATTGAAGCGCAACTGTTGCGCGTAAAAATCAGCCGCCGCCGCCGTCGTTTCTTCCAGTGTCTGCTGTTTTTTCTTGCGTTCGGCACGGACTTCGGGATTATCGTTTTGCCCGCGCACTTTAGGCACAATCATACCCACGCGGTCGGCAAGGAACTGCACCGCCTCCGGAAACGACAGTCCCTGATGTTCCATCACAAAACCAATCGCTGAGCCGTGTGCCCCGCAACTGAAACAATGGTAAAACTGTTTGGTCGGACTGACCGAAAACGACGGCGTTTTTTCCTTGTGGAACGGGCAACACGCCATATAGTTCGCCCCGCCTTTCTTCAGCGGAACCTGCTCGTCGATAATATCGACAATATCGACTTTGGCCAGAAGCTCGTCAATGAAATCGGATGGAATCATAGTTCGGCGGGGCGGATGCCTGTTTTTAGTTTGGATGGTATCAAATCAGGAGTTTTCGGATTGTCGGTCGGATACGGCGATTCAGGCAAAATGCCGTCTGAAACGGGAGCGGGATGTTCAGACGGCATTTGCGTTCAAATACTTAAGCCAATTTGCCGTGGCATTGTTTGTATTTCAAACCGCTGCCGCAGGGGCAGGGGTCGTTGCGGTGGACGATTTGCCCCCGCGCTTCCAAGGCTTCGGGGCTGAAATCCGTCCCATCGGGATTAAAGGCTTCGGTAACCAGATCGGTTTGCGACTGACCCAAAAGTTCTTCCATATCGGGCGATTCGGAATGGATGGACTGGATGTTGCCGACGGGTTGCTCTTCAACCGCCGCGACAGGGTTTTGTTCGATTTGAACCGAAGTAAGCAGGGAGGCGATATGGAATTTGATGCCGTTCCACAGGTCTTGGAACATTGTAAAGGCTTCGCGTTTGTATTCCTGCTTCGGATTTTTCTGGGCATAGCTGCGAAGGTGGATGCCTTGTCGCAGGTAGTCCATGGCGGCAAGATGTTCGCGCCATTGGTTGTCGATGACCTGCAACATCACGTTGCGCTCGAAATCAGCCATTGCCTGCTTGCCGACCAGTTCGGTTTTGGCGGCATATTCGTTTTCGATGCGTTCGATCAGGCGCTCTTTGATGTCTTGACCGTCAATCGCATTGTCCGCCTTCAGCCAGGATTGGATGTCTTCGTGCAGTCTGAATTCGGCAGCCAGACGGTTCTCTAAAGTCGGGATGTCCCATTGTTCTTCCATGCTGTCGGGCGGCATATAGGTATCCACGAGGTCGCTGACGACATCAGAACGGATTTCCTTCATCAGGTCGCTGATGTCTTTGCTGGTCAGAATTTCGTTGCGCTGGCTGTAAATGACTTTGCGCTGTTCGTTGGCAACGTCGTCGTATTCCAAAACCTGTTTGCGCATATCGAAGTTTCTGCCTTCGACTTTGCGTTGCGCCCCTTCGATTTGGCGCGTCAGCAGGTTGTGCTCGATGGCGACGCCGCGTTCGGGGGCGAGGCGGTTGAGGATGGCGGCGGCGCGGTCGAGTGCGAATAGGCGCAACAGCGGGTCTTCAAACGAGAGGTAGAAACGGCTGGATCCGGGGTCGCCCTGACGGCCGGAACGTCCGCGCAACTGGTTGTCGATACGGCGGCTTTCGTGGCGTTCCGTACCGATGATGTGCAAACCGCCTGCTTCCATCACTTTGTCGTGTTCTGCCTGCCAGCCGTCTTCGAGTGCGGCGATTTGTGCCTGTTTCTCTTCGTCGCTCAAGGCTTCGTCGGCGCGGATGGCATCGGTTTGGTGCTTCAGGTTGCCGCCTAAAACGATGTCCGTACCGCGTCCCGCCATATTGGTGGCAACGGTAATCGCACCGACTTTGCCGGCTTGGGCGACAATCAGGGCTTCGCGTTCGTGTTCTTTGGCGTTGAGGACGTTGTGCGGCAGTCCGGCTTTTTGCAGAAGGTGGGAGACCAGTTCGGAGTTTTCGATGCTGGTGGTGCCGACGAGGACGGGCTGCCCGCGTTTGTGGCATTCCTCGATGTCTTTGACGACGGCTTCGAATTTTTCTTCGGCGGAACGGAAAATCTGGTCGTTGAAGTCTTTGCGCTGTACGGGGCGGTTGGTCGGGATAATGACGGTTTCGAGGTTATAAATGCTTTGGAACTCGAAAGCTTCGGTATCTGCCGTACCGGTCATACCGGAGAGCTTGGTGTACAGGCGGAAATAGTTTTGGAAGGTGATGGAGGCGAGGGTTTGGTTTTCGCGTTTGATTTCCACACTTTCTTTGGCTTCGACGGCTTGGTGCAGACCCTCCGACCAGCGGCGGCCGGACATCAGACGACCTGTAAATTCGTCCACGATGACGATTTCGCCGTCTTGGATAACGTAATGTTGGTCTTTGTGGAACAGCGAGTGCGCGCGCAATGCGGCCATAAGGTGGTGCATCAGGGCGATGTTGGCGGCGGAATAGAGCGAGTCGTTTTCTGCCAGCAACCCCATTTTGGTCAGGATTTGCTCGGCGTGTTCGTGACCTGCCTCGCTCAGGATGACCTGGTGCGCCTTTTCATCTACCCAGTAGTCGCCTTCGCCTTCTTCGGTTTCTTGGCGGACGAGGTGGGGCGGGACGGTGTTTATGATTTGGTACAACTGGATGTTGTCGTCTGCCTGACCGGAGATAATCAGCGGAGTGCGCGCTTCGTCAATCAAGATGGAATCCACTTCATCGACAACGGCAAAATTCAATTCGCGCTGCACTTTGTCGTATTGGTCGGTTACCATATTGTCGCGCAGGTAGTCGAAGCCGAATTCGTTGTTCGTACCGTAGGTAATGTCGGCAGCGTAGGCGTTTTGACGGTCGAACGGCTGCATATCTGAAATAATCACGCCGACGGTCAGGCCGAGGAAATTGTAGAGCGGCTCCATAATGCCTGCGTCGCGCGAGGCGAGGTAGTCGTTGACGGTAACGACGTGCACGCCTTTGCCGGCCAGCGCGTTGAGATAGACGGCGAGGGTGGCGACCAGGGTTTTGCCTTCGCCGGTACGCATTTCGGCGATTTTGCCGTCGTGCAGCACCATACCGCCGATAAGCTGTACGTCGAAGTGGCGCATACCGAGTACGCGGCGGGACGCTTCGCGGCAGACGGCGAAGGCTTCGGGCAAAATGCCGTCCAAAGTCTGACCGTCGGCGAGGCGTTGTTTGAATTCGGCAGTTTTGGCTTGCAGATCAGCATCGCTTAGGGCTTGCATCTGTTCTTCGAGCGCGTTGATTCTGGCAACGGATTTACGGTATTGTTTCAGCAAGCGGTCGTTGCGGCTGCCGAAGATTTTCTTGGCAATGTTTGTCAGCATGAATAATTCCTGCGCCTGATATAATAGTGGGGCGAAAACGCGATTTTAGCACAAGCGTTTGTGCAAAGTGCTAATGCCGTCTGAAATAAAGGCGTGTTTGCGGTATTTCAATCTTTTTGGGTGTGTGTTTTATGAATTTGGAACAGTTGGGCAGGCGGGACGCGCTGCTTTCCGGACTTTTGAAACAGGCAGGACAGTGGCGGCGGTTGGATGCCGCCGTGAAAAAACTGCTGCCTGCCAACCTGCACCCGCATTTTCAGACGGCATGTATCGAAGACGGCAGGCTGATTCTTTTGGCGGCAAACAATATGGCGGCATCGCGTTTGAAAATGATTGCACCGTCGGTATTGCCGCAGCTGGCAGGGCTTGATGCTTCGATACGCTCTGTTTCGGTCAGGCTGGTCCCGAAACCGGAAAAACCGCCGAAAACCAATACCCTGCATTTGAGTAAGGCTGCGCTGGAGAGTTTCGATTCGGCGGCGGCAAAGTTGGAAAAACGGCATCCCGAATTGGCGGAGGCATTGGCAAACTTGGTCAGAAGGCATGGCGCATAAAAAACATACGGGAATTTGTGTAAACATCCGTTAATATTAAGAAGTAAAGGATAATGAGTCTAATACTAAAGAAATAGGTTCGGGGTAAAATTGCCCTTTTTTGGGTAAACGATTGTAAACTTGCAAACAGGCTTTGATTTTAAATGAAATTTGTAGCAAAATGCCGCCCCGAAACATCTGTTTGTGCAACGCGGCGGAATCTTTTTCAAGGTTTTGTTAATGGCGGTTGCACTTTGATTTCCGTAAAACCGAATATTATTTTATCGATTGGAGATTTACCATGAAAGCTTATCTGGCTCTGATTTCTGCTGCCGTTATCGGTTTGGCTGCCTGCTCTCAAGAACCTGCCGCGCCTGCTGCCGAGGCAACTCCTGCTGCTGAAGCACCCGCTTCCGAAGCACCTGCCGCCGAAGCTGCTCCTGCAGATGCTGCCGAAGCCCCTGCTGCCGGCAACTGTGCGGCAACTGTCGAATCCAACGACAATATGCAGTTCAACACCAAAGACATCCAAGTCAGCAAAGCATGCAAAGAGTTCACCATCACTCTGAAACATACCGGTACGCAACCCAAAGCCAGCATGGGTCACAACCTTGTGATTGCCAAAGCTGAAGACATGGACGGCGTATTTAAAGACGGCGTAGGTGCTGCCGATACCGACTATGTCAAACCTGACGATGCGCGCGTTGTTGCCCACACCAAACTGATCGGCGGCGGCGAAGAGTCTTCCCTGACTCTAGATCCTGCCAAATTGGCTGACGGCGAATACAAATTCGCTTGTACCTTCCCGGGTCACGGTGCTTTGATGAACGGTAAAGTGACTTTGGTCGATTAATCCGCTTAAAGTCTCAAAAGACAAACAGCCTGCTTTGTGCAGGCTGTTTTATTATAAAATGACTGCTTGAAAAGTGCCCGTTGAGAACGAAAACATGAATCCGTTTGAAACCCAAAGCGTTACCTTTGCCGAACCGATTGAAATGCTGTATGCCTGCCACGGCAAAGTACGCCGTTTTTGCGGCCAAGTCGCGATGCTGTCGGACTATATCGCCGAAAACGGCTGCAATCAGATTGTTTTGCAAACCATCCGCCAAATCGCCCAGTATTTCAACGTTGCCGCGCCGCTGCACCATGAAGACGAAGAAGAAAACTTTTTCCCGCTGCTGCTGCAATATGCGCCGCAAGCCCAAGAAAGCGTGGACGAGCTTTTGCGTCAGCATGTGAGCTTGTATGGCAACTGGGATGCCGTGGCTGCCGAATTTGCCAAACTCGAAGCAGACAACGCTTATGTCCCCGATGAGGAAGCGTTCAAACGTTTTGTGGCAGGTTACGATGTGCATCTGGCGATTGAAGAACCCTTATTTGACATGGGCAAAACCTTTATCCCAAAAGAGAAACTGACCGAAATCGGCGAAATCATGGCGGCGCGCCGGCGCAGATAATGCCGTCTGAAACAATCGTCTCAAGGATATATTATGCTGACCCCGAAAAGTTGCGATTTGTTCAATATCCCGTTTTTCCAATTTTCCCAGCTTAAAAAATACCAGCCTGAAAGCATTCCGCAAATCAAAGCCGACTACAAGGAAAACTGGCAGATATGGCAGCAGCTGATTCAGCAGGTTGCCGCCGAATTGGGTGCGCCGTTTGCGCCGCCGCACATCGAACGCTGGTGCAACGGCTGGCAGGTTCGCGCCCATTTCTTTGCCTACTTCAAATACGAACAATATAAAAATTCCGCCGCGATTTTGTCGATACTGCTCAACCGCCGCCGTTTGAGTGTCAGCTTGGACTGGCATTGCTACAAAGCCGACGTGTCGCCGATTGCGCTACCTGATTACAACCGCTGGCTGGATAATTTTGACACTGAAAAATACGCTTCCTTCGATATGTGGCACGGTGCGGAAAGCGAATATGACGATTATCTTACCGTCGCCCAACAAAGCGACGGCGATAGAAAGCTTCGAGACGACAAAGATTTCTTCTGTATCGGGAAACACATCGAACGTGATGATTTGGGCAAACAAGATGTCGCGAAATGGATAGCCGAAACGGTGGAAGATTTGCTGCCGCTTTATGAAGCCTGTCATGGTGCTTGACCTGAAGAACCCGCTTCGCTATCGTTAGTCCGTTCCATTCAACATCAAATGCCGTCTGAAACTCCGTTCAGACGGCATCTCAAACAGAAAAGCCGAAAAATGACCGAAACCCAATCCCTAGAACTCGCCAAAGCGTTGATTTCCCGCCCGTCCGTTACGCCGGATGACCAAAACTGCCAAAAACTGCTTGCCGAACGCCTGCAAAAAATCGGTTTTGCCGTAGAAGAGCTTCATTTCGGCGATACCAAAAACATCTGGTTGCGACGCGGCACGAAAGCCCCCGTCGTCTGTTTTGCAGGGCATACCGACGTTGTGCCGACAGGCCCTGTTGAAAAATGGGATTCGCCCCCGTTCGAGCCGACCGAGCGCGACGGAAGACTATACGGGCGCGGCGCGGCGGATATGAAAACCGGCATTGCCTGTTTCGTTACCGCCTGCGAGCGTTTCGTTGCCGAACATCCCGACCATCAAGGCAGCATCGCGCTCCTGATTACTTCGGACGAAGAGGGCGACGCGCTGGATGGCACGACCAAAGTCGTTGATGTGTTGAAAGCGCGCGACGAGTTGATTGACTACTGCATCGTCGGCGAACCGACCGCCGTGGACAAATTGGGCGATATGATTAAAAACGGCCGGCGCGGCTCGCTGTCGGGCAACCTGACCGTCAAAGGCAGGCAAGGGCATATTGCTTATCCGCATTTGGCGGTGAACCCCGTCCACACTTTTGCCCCGGCCTTGTTAGAGCTGACGCAGGAAGTCTGGGACGAAGGCAACGAATACTTCCCGTCGACCAGTTTCCAAATTTCCAATATCAACGGCGGCACAGGCGCGACCAACGTCATTCCGGGCGAGCTGAACGTCAAATTCAATTTCCGCTTTTCTACCGAGTCCACCGAAGTAGGGCTGAAACAACGCGTTCACGCCATTTTGGACAAGCACGGCGTGCAATACGATTTGCAGTGGTCGTGTTCGGGACAGCCCTTCCTGACCCACGCGGGCAAACTGACCGACGTGGCACGCGCAGCCATTGCCGAAACCTGCGGCGTAGAGACCGAATTGTCCACCACCGGCGGCACTTCGGACGGACGCTTCATCAAAGCCATTGCCAAAGAACTCATCGAACTGGGCCCGTCCAACGCCACCATCCACCAAATCAACGAAAACGTGCGGCTGGACGATATTCCGAAGCTGTCTGCGGTGTATGAGGGGATATTGGCGCGGTTGTTGGTTTGAAAAGGCCGTCTGAAAAAAATGGGCTGTCGGATATGGATGTCCGATAATTTGATTAGATCTATAGTGGATTCACTTTAAACCGGTACGGCGTTGCTTCGCCTTAGCTCAAAGAGAACGATTCTCTAAGGTGCTGAAGCACCAAGTGAATCGGTTCCGTACTATTTGTACTGTCTGCGGCTTCGTCGCCTTGTCCTGATTTTTGTTAATCCACTATAACGTGAGTTTGAGATAACGCATTGATTTTTATGTAGAGCGATTTATTTGAACGGCAACCCATTCCCTCTCCCGTGGGAGAGGGTTGGGGAGAGGGCATCGGGGCGGCAACGGAAATATTGTCTGTATCTACCCCGTTTTACCCTCTCCCCGCCCCGCCCCCACAGGGGAGGAAGTCAAGTTGCAGGCACGCCGACGGAATATGGTTGAAACCCGGCCCTTCAGGGCAGTAGGATTTTGGTTTATTTTTGGGAAGTAACCCCTTCCAAATCAGGGTAAACAGGGCTGCGCCTTATGTGCGGCCCTGCGTGTTGGAGATAATAGTGCCGTCAAATTACTTTCATACACGCGAACGATTGGGTGCTTTAGGCGGCATCGTGCAACATCATACCGCCTTGTACCGCAGCGTGGCGGTATATGAACCGGCTGTGCTTATCGTGCGGAGCGGAAGCAAGAAGCTGCGGTGGGCGGGGCGCGAATTGAGGATTGCGGCAGGCGAGGCGGTCGCGTTGGCAGGCGGACAGACGTTTGACGTCATCAATATTCCCGATTCAGACGGCCTCTATCAGGCGCAATGGATTGCTTTCGAACAGGAAACCGTAGAAAGGTTTGCCGCACAATACGGGACGGCGCAGGCAGTGTGCGATGCGGTGAAGCTGCCGCATCCCGGGCGTATGGGCGCGGCGTTTGATTATGCGGCTGCGGTACTGGCGGATGAAGAAGTGCCGCACAATGCGGCGGAGGCCGCGCTTTGCGGCGTGTTGGCGTGGTTGCAGCATGACGGCATCGGTTTTGCTGTGTACGAAGGCGTCAACCTGATGCGGCAAATCCGCAAACTGATTACCGCCGATATGGCTGCGGACTGGTCGTCGGCGATGCTGGCACAGCGGCTTAATTGCAGCGAGGCCGCGTTGCGGCGGCGGTTGGCGCGGCAGGACACGAATTTCCGTACGCTGCTGACGGATGTACGCATGATGCGCGCGCTGACGCTGTTGCAGGTTACGCAATGGCCTGTGGCGCAGATTGCCGGCGCGGTCGGCTATGACTGCCCGTCCCGTTTCAGCGCGCGCTTCAAAGAGCGGTTCGGTTGCGTACCGTCGGCGGTTCGCTCGGAAGCGGGGCAGGCGGCATATCGGCGCACGGGGCAGGTCAGCGTCGGTGTTCGACCGTGAATTTTGCTTCGCCCAAGCTGTTTGCCTTAGTGAAGAAGCCGACCAGCGCGGGTGTGGATTCGGCGGTGATGTTCGGCAGCTTGGCGACTTTTAGCGCGGTGAGCGTGAATTCGTAGCGGTGTTCCCTGCCTTCGGGCGGACACGCGCCGCCGTAGCCCGGCGTGCCGAAGTCTGTGCGGGTTTGCAGCGCGCCTTTGGGCAGCCTGCCGCCTTGCGCGGTAATGCCTGCGGGCAGGCGGCGGACATCGGCGGGAATGTCGGCGACCACCCAGTGCATCCAGCCCAGTCCGGTCGGCGCGTCTTTATCGTAAACGGTCAGGACGAAACTTTTTGTCCCTGCGGGCGGATTTTTCCACGACAGCGCGGGCGAAGCATTGCCGCCCGAACAGCCGAAGCCGTAAGGCGCGCTCAAAAGCTGGTTTTGCGTGAAGCCACCGTCTTTGGACGGGTTGTCGAATTGCAGCGTGAATGCGCCCCCGGCAAAGGCAGTGGTTGAAAAAGCCAGCAGTACAGCGGAGAGGATGCGGGTTTGCATAGATGATTCCTTTGCTTGATGAATAAGTGGATTCATTATAGGCTGTCAACGGCGGCAGGAATGTGCCGAAACGGTTGGATGATGTGCCGAAATGCGCAAATGCAAAAATCGTGGTTTCAGACGAGCCTTTGAAGGCCGTCTGAAATTTTTCATAGGGCGACGCTTTATGTGTCGTCCTGTGTGTTGAAACATTCCTTTTCCTGATGCTTTGGAAATATCGCATATTTAGGCATTGCCGCAACCCGCCCCTCAAGGTTTTCGCCGCAGCCTGTTCCTGCACCGGCGTGCGGGAATGGCGGAAATCGGGGATTTCGCCGTCAAATTTATGATAGGGATACGGAGCAAACGAATGATTACCCTGCCTTCCTTAAACAATCTGCCGTCAAAATGGGATGAAATCCGCCATTGCCTCGAAACCCGGGTTTTTGAGTGCGGAGTTATGCCGCATCCCAATCTGACGGAACGCGAAGCCGGGCAGTTCGAGCGGGATTTTTGGGACAATATCGGCTGCGCGCCTGAAGAATATGTCCGTATCCGCCGAGCTATCCGTCTGTTGGAAGCGAGTTATCCCGACAGTTTGAACGAGCTGGTGTGTGCCGCCATTGCCACGCCTTTGGGCGAGATGCTGGCGGTGTTCGGCAGTAAAGGCTTGTGTCTGCTGGAGTTTGTCGGACAGAAGCATTTGGAACAGGAAATTGCCGCCGTCCAAAAAGCCTTGCGCGGACGGTTTGTGTTTCGGGAGGATGAGCGGACGCAACTTCTGCGGCAGGAATTGGATTTGTATTTCCAATGCCGTCTGAAAACCTTTGCCACGCCCTTGGAAATGATTGGTACGGCGTTTCAAAAACAGGCGTGGGACGCGCTTTTGGCGATTCCTTACGGTGAAACGCGCAGCTATAAGGAGCAGGCGCAGCGTTTGGGCAACCCCAAAGCCGTCCGCGCCGTTGCCGCCGCCAACGGGCAGAACAAAGTATCTATCCTGATTCCCTGCCACCGCGTCATCGGCAGCGACGGCAAACTGACCGGCTACGCGGGCGGTTTGAACCGCAAACAGTTTTTACTGGCTTTGGAACGCGGCGAAGTTCAGACGGCATTGTTTTGACGGGTGCGGCGGACAACGGGGCTTGAGGGGTTCAAGCCCCGTCCGCCTTTCAGACGGCATCGGAGGTTTTTTCCGCCCCGGTTTGGCTTTGTGCCGCCTGATACAGATACACGGTTGCCAACGGCGGTACGGTTACGGACAGGGAATTTGGTTTGCCGTGCGACCAAACTTCTTCCGTTTCCAACGTCGCGCCGGCAGAAACGCCGCTGCCTTTGTAATGCAGACCGTCTGAATTGAGGATTTCGCGGTATCCGCCGGCAGAATTTACGCCGAAGCGGTAGCCTTCGCGCACCACAGGCGTGAAGTTGCTGATCACGATAACGCGGTTGCCTTCGCGGTCGCGTCGCTCGAAGACGAATACGGAGTTGTCGCCGTCGTCGGCAACCAGCCACTCGAAGCCTTCCGGCCATTGGTCTAATTGGTAAAGCGGCGCGGTGTCTTTATAGATGCGGTTCAAATCGCGCACGAAGTCTTGTACGCCTTTGTGCCGGCCGCCTTCTTGTTCGAGTAAAAACCAATCCAGTCCTTCGTTGTAGTTCCACTCTCTGCCTTGCGCGAACTCGTTGCCCATAAACAAGAGTTTTTTGCCGGGGAAGCCGTACATAAAGCCGTAGTAGGCGCGCAGGTTGGCGAATTGCTGCCAACAGTCGCCGGGCATCCGTCCGAGCAGCGAGCGTTTGCCGTGTACGACTTCATCGTGTGAAAGCGGCAGCACAAAGTTTTCGCTGTACTGGTACATCATGCCGAAGGTCATTTTGTTGTGGTGATATTTGCGATTGATGGGGTCTTCCATCATGTAACGCAGGGTGTCGTTCATCCAGCCCATATTCCATTTGAAGCTGAAGTTCAAACCTTCTTGACGGGTTACATTAGCGAATGAAGTAGACTCTTCAGCAATTTCAGTCGCAGCCGGAACTTCCTCTTTCAACATGGTGTTGGTATCGCGCAGGAAGGCAATGGCTTCGAGGTTTTCATGGCCGCCGTATTGGTTGGGTATCCACTCGCCGTCTTTGCGTGAGTAGTTGCGGTAAATCATCGAAGCCACCGCGTCAACGCGGATGCCGTCGAAGCCGAAGCGTTCTATCCAATACAGGGCGTTGCCTTGCAGGAAATTTTTGACTTCGTTCCTGCCGAAGTTGTAAATCAGGGTGTTCCAGTCTTGGTGGAAACCTTCGCGGGGGTCGGCGTGTTCGTACAATGCCGTGCCGTCGAATTTGGCAAGCCCGTGGTCATCGGTGGGGAAGTGTCCGACCACCCAGTCGAGGATGACACCGATGCCTTCGTCGTGGGCGGCTTTAATCAGGGCGCGCAATTCGTCGGGCGAACCGAAACGGCTAGTCGGTGCATACAATCCGGTCGCCTGATAGCCCCACGAGCCGTCAAACGGGTATTCGGAGACGGGCAAGAGTTCGATATGGGTAAAGCCCATGTCTTTGACGTAGGCGACCAATTCTTTGGCAAGCTCTTCGTAAGTCAGCCAGAAGTTGTTTTCGGGATTGCGTTTCCACGAACCCAAATGCACTTCATAAATGCTGATGGGGCTGTCAACGGCGTTGGCGCGGGCGCGGAAGTCGGGGGCTTCGACTTTTTCCGGCAAACCACGCAAGACAGATGCGGTATTGGGACGCAACTCCGCACCGAAGGCATACGGGTCGGCTTTTTGCCGCACATTGCCGCCGGCATCGCGGATTTCAAATTTGTAGAGGGCATTGGGTTTGACTGTCGGAATAAAAATTTCCCAAATGCCGTTGTCGCGGTGGAAACGCATCACATGGCGGCGGCCGTCCCAGTTATTGAATTCTCCGATGACGGAAACGCGTTGGGCGTTGGGTGCCCATACGGCAAAGCGTACCCCCTTCACACCGTCCAACTCGGCAAAATGCGCGCCCAAAGTTTCATAAGGGCGCAGGTGTCTGCCTTCCGCCAACAGCCAAGAATCCATTTCTTTCAATGCCGACGGGAAGCGGTAGGGGTCTTCTTCGCGCACGGGGTTGCCGTTTCCGCCGTAATAGACGTTCAGCGCGTAATCGGGTGCATTATCGGGCAGTACGGCGACAAAGAATCCGCGCCCATCGATTTTTTCAGACGGCACAATCAGTCCGCCGCTTTCACGGTCGACAATATCTACTGCCGAAGCGTCGGGAATCAGCGTGCGCACGACTTCGCCGCCTTCGGCAAGGCGGTGCCGTCCCAAATAGGCGAATACGTCGCCGTGGGCCGCAAAAAACAGGCTGTCAACCGTGTCGCGTTCGGCTTGATCGGGTTGGCGGTAGGAAAGGGTTGGGCAGTTCTTTTTCATACGGACTCCGTCAATCATGGCAAGTTGGGCGGTCATGGTTCGGCAATCTGCAAAGTCTTCCAGCGCGACGGGCATTTTGCACGCCCAGTTGGGATAACCCTCGGCAACGCCCGGCACATTCAGGTTGTCGCCCACGCCCAGCAGGTTTTCCAGTTGCACCGCATACAGCCTGCCGCGGCTCATGGCGGCGTATTTGTGGATGGCGGACATCAGCCCTTCCGTCATTTCAGACGGCATTGGGCTGTCTTTGTCCAAACAGCCGCATTGTTTAAGCTTGTCGAACAGGTCTGCCTTGTCGTGTTCGCGCGCTTCCAATGCCGTCTGAAAAGTTTCCGCATCGGGAATCGTGCCTAGGCGGAACATCCAATCCAAATCCTTGCCCGTCCAATAACCCGCCAAAGGCGCAACATCGTGCGTGCTGACGACCGTAATCGCCTGTTCGGGATATTCATCGGGCAATTCAAAGCCGTGCCTGCCTTTGCTGAAATACACGACCTTATAAGAAAACACCTGATAACGGTTCAATAAATCACGCACCCGGTCGGGTACCGTCCCCAAATCCTCGCCGATGACGATGCAGCGGTTGCGCCGGCTTTCCAAAGCCAAAATGGCAAACATCACGTCCGCGTCGTAATGCACATACGCGCCGAAATCTGCCGCCCCGCCCGCAACCCACCACAGGCGGTACAAAGCCATCACATGATCGATACGCAAGATGCCGTAAAGCCGCATATTTTCACGCAGCAGCCGGACAAACTTCTCATAACCCGTGTGCTTCAGCATTATCGGATTGAGCGGCGGCAAATCCCAGTTTTGCCCCGTCGGGCACAAAGGATCGGGCGGTGCGCCGACAGACATATCCATACAATAATCTTGGCGGTTTAACCAAGTGTCCGCGCCGCCGCGCGCCACGCCGACCGCCAAATCGCCGTAAATCCCCAACTTGATGCCGAGTCTGACCGCCGTTTCCTGCACTTTGTACCATTGTTCCGCGCAAAGCCATTGCAGCCACATATGAAAACGGATGTCGTGTCCGTAGTTGGCGGCAAAGTTTTTGACGGCTTCGCCGTCGGGGTCGTGAAACTCGGCAGACCAGGATTGCCAGCCTATGCCGTTGCAGCCGCCGTAATATTGGTCGAGGGCTTCAAACAGCCCGAATCCCGACAGTGCCGCTCCTTTTTCTTCCGCAAATGCGGCAAAAGCCGCACGTTCCTTTTGGGCGGCTTCGCACGGTTCGGTTTCAAATGCTTGGAATGCCGCCTGAAGAGCTTCGCGTTTGAACGCCCAAACCGCCGTGTAGGTTACGGTATCAGTAATCCGCAGTGCGGCAATGCGCCGCTGCATTTTTTCTTGGGCAAAACGGTTTTTCAGGGTTTCGCTGTAGGAAAACGCCCCGACTTTTTCCACATCGAGATAAATCGGATTGAGCCATTCGCGGGAAGACGGGCTGTACGGGCTGGCAAAGGCGGGCTTGGCACTGAAAAGCGCGTGCAGCGGATTGATGCCGACGAAATCCAGCTTTTTCTCTGCCGCATAAGCCATCAGGTTCTGCAAATCGGTAAAGTCGCCTATGCCCCAGTTGCGGTGCGAACGCAGGCTGTACAGATGCACCGTCAACCCGTTCATTCTTGCGCCGCCGTTTGGTTCGGGCGGCCGGTAAACCGATTGCGGTGCGACAATCAGACGGATTTTTCCGGCAGCGCACGAAAGGGTGTAGTAGCCGCAAGGGAGGTCGGGCAGGGCAAGCCGGTATGTGCCGTGGTCGTCGCGGTTGAGGGGTAAAACCCGATGTGTGCCGTTTTCATCTTCCAAAACGGTTTCCGTTTCGTCCGACCATGCAGACGGCAGGGTCAGATTTTCGCATCCGTGTTCGCGGGCTGCCAGCGTGTCGAGATAAATGCCGTCTGAAACACCATCTTTCTGCAAGGTGTCGGCTATCGTTTCCCATACCTCGGGCGGTGTGGCGCGATATACGCCGTTAATGTCGTGAAACCCCAAGCTGATGCCTAAAGCAGAGGCCTGCTGTTCCGATACGGTATCCATCTTGTCGTCCTGTCTGTTGTCCGTAATCTCAAGGCGTAATCTTAATATAAATACGGAATGATGACGGCTGTAATTGCGTGCAACGGCAGTTTCTTCCATATTGTTTGATTTGAACCAATATGCCGTCTGAAGCCGGTTTTCCCGTTCAGACGGCATATTTGGTTAAATGTCTTTTCCATTCATATATTTGTAGTTTTGTTACCCGTTTGGACAAAATTAAGGATTGACACATTTTTTCCGGACGCTATAATACGCCCCATTCCCCGATAGCTCAGTCGGTAGAGCGACGGACTGTTAATCCGCAGGTCCCTGGTTCGAGCCCAGGTCGGGGAGCCAGAATTTTGAAGCCCGAACTTGAATGTTCGGGCTTTTTCATATTTGCACGTCCGGCGTTCGGAATGCGGCGAGATAGGTTTTCCAACGGTTTCGCGGTAAAATTCCGCCTGTCTGATTTCGGTTTCTTGTTATGTCCATCAAAATCCTGATTATTTCTCCCAGTTGGATAGGCGACTGCGTGATGACCCAGCCCTTGTTCCGCCGTTTGAAGGAACTTCACCCCGGTTGCACGATTGATGTGTTCGCACCGAAGTGGTCGATGGCGGTGTTTGAGCGTATGCCTGAAGTGAATGAGATTCTTGAAAATCCGTTCGGACACGGTGCGTTGGAGTTGAAACGCCGCTGGCGGGTCGGCAGGGATTTGGGGCGGCGCGGATACGATCAGGTTATCGTGTTACCGGGTTCTTTGAAATCGGCAATCATCGCGCTGGCAACGGGTATCGGAAAAAGAACGGGTTATGTCGGCGAAAGCCGTTATTTTCTGTTGAACGATGTACGCAGGCTGGATAAGGAACGTCTGCCTTTGATGGTGGACAGATATACGGCTCTCGCGCATCAGAGTCAGGAAGATTTTGACGGGCATTCGGGATTCCCCGAGTTTTCCATTGATGAACGGCGGCGGGAAATTTCTGTCGAAACTTTCGGTTTGAATCTTGGAAAGCCTGTTCTGGCTTTTTGTCCGGGTGCGGAATTCGGGCCGGCAAAGCGTTGGCCGACAAGGCATTTTGCCGAGTTGGGCAAACATTATTCGGCGGCGGGTTGGCAGGTTTGGCTGTTCGGTTCGCAAAAAGATGATGAAATCGCCGAGGAAATCAACCGCCTTTCAGACGGCATGTGTGTGAATTTATGCGGTAAGACCGATTTGTCTCAGGCAATGGACTTGTTGTCGTTGGCAGATACGGTTGTGTGTAACGACAGCGGGCTGATGCACTTGGCGGCAGCTTTGGGCAGGAAGGTAGTGGCGGTTTACGGTTCTTCCAGCCCGACGCATACGCCACCTTTGAGCGATAAGGCAAAAATCGTCAGCCTACACTTGGAATGTTCGCCCTGTTTCAAACGTGAATGTCCGTTGGGGCATACCGACTGCCTCAACAGGCTGTATCCAGAGAAGATTGTGCAGGCGGTTGAAGAGGCGGTATGATGGGTTCTGTTTTCGGGTTTATGCCGTCTGACGGCGGATATTGATAGGATGTTTATGGCTATTGCGAACAATAAAAAAGCATTTCACGATTTTTTCATTGAAGACCGGATTGAAGCCGGTTTGGTCTTGGAAGGCTGGGAAGTCAAAGCAATCCGCGCCGCGCGCGTACAGCTTAAAGAGAGTTATATCTATTGGAAAAAAGATGCGTTTTATCTGGTCGGCTGCCATATTACCGCGTTGCCCACAGCCTCGACACACATCAAACCTGATGCCACACGCCCGCGCAAGCTCTTGTTAAAACAGTCGGAAATCAACAAATTAATCGGAAAAACGGAACGTGCCGGTTACACTATCGTGCCACTGGATTTGCATTTTTCACGCGGAAAAATCAAGATGGAAATCGGTTTGGCAAAAGGTAAGAAACAGCACGACAAACGCCAGAGTATGAAAGAGGCGGATTGGAAACGCGAGAAACAGCGGTTGATTAAGCATACGCGCTGATGGGGGATGCGGTTTCAGACGGCATTTGAACAATGCCGTCTGACGGTTGTTTAGACAATGGTGTTGAAATACGAAACGGAAAAACAGGGCGGTTGCCCTGTTTTCTATTTGCGTAAAAGATGCGGATGACGGGAAGCGGAAAAACGGAAATGCCCGTCCTTGGCGAAATCGTAAACGTTGCTGACTGCCCTGATATGGTGGGGTGGTTCTTTTCCTTGTTTCAGACGTTCGCGCGCTATTCTCCGTAGTTTCCGGTTGGCAAGGCGTTTGTCCAGTTTTTCGCTGACTGCCGTGGTTATAGGGGAAAAGGGGTGTTTTCTGTAACTTTTACTCATGATGGTCTCCCAGGTTGAAATACCTAGGTTTCCTTGAGTGCGATTCCGTACTTTGTCTTCATTAAAGTTTCCGTGATGTTTGAAATATATTTAGTAAATGCTGACCAGTACATTGCTATTTGAATGCCGGGCGGTTTTGTAAAAATTGCCGATTTTGTAAAAGTAGTCGGTAATTTCTTCTTTTATATCATCAATTTCATCTTTATAATCCCAAATGTCGGGGTAGATATGATGCTCTTTGCACACCTGCATACTGAAATGCTCCATTGCGCTTTTTATGTCGAAGCCTTCCAAAGCCGAGATGATTTCATGGATTTGGGCGGATTCGATATAAGCGGCGTATCCGTCGTCGTCCGAAATGGGTGCCGTTCCGACGATTGATTCGGATAACAGATTGCCCTTTAAGGGATTTTCTGCACTTGTTCCGGTCAGTACAAAATGCAAAACATCCCACATTTTATCGATGTCGAGGCAGACGGCAGCCTCATCCTCTAAATCTTCCAGTTCTTCAAACAATTCTTGCCATTCGGTATCGGTGTTTTTAAGCAAAGCCAGTTTTTCATTATCGACCAGTTGATAGGTTGCTGTCATTCCCATGATATTTCCTATAATTTCATTTTGAATCAGTTATTTATGGAAGAAGTTTGCCCGGGTTCATGATGTTATATGGATCAAGGTGTTGTTTGATGTTTTTCATCAGGGCGATTTCGGCAGGGGTGCGTACTTTGTCCAGCCACTGTTTTTTGATGATACCTATGCCGTGTTCTGCGGCAACTGTACCATTGCAGGCAAGAACGTTGCAATAGACTGTGCTGTTGATGTCGTTTTCGTAACGATAGACTTCATTGCTGAGGATTTCGGGCAGGAAAGTATTGTAGTGCAGGCTGCCGTCGCCCAGATGTCCGAAGCAGACGATTTGTATGCCTTTGAAATTCTGTTCCAAATCTTTGGCGCACCGGCGGACAAAGTCGGCGACGCGCCCGATAGGAACGGCAATATCGTGTTTGATGCTGGTGCCCAGTTTGCGTTGGGAGGCGGAAATGTTTTCGCGCAGTGTCCACATATTTGCACGTTCCTGTTCGGATTGTGCCAATACGCTGTCGGTAAAGCCTTTTTCGTACAGGAACTCGGCAAGTTGTCCGTCAAGGTTGCCGTTTGGCAGAGAGTCGGTCAACTCAAGTAAAATATGCCATTCTGAATGTGTCGGCAGGGGGAGTTTGCTGAATTCGGAAGACAACTCGGCGGCAAAACGGCCGATCAGTTCAAAACTGCATAGGCGTTCGGCAAAGTGCGCTTGGGTTTCGGTCAGCAGGCGGATGGCGGATTCGATGTCGGGTATGCCGACCCATGCCGTTGCCTTGTCCGAGGGACGGGCAAAAAGCTTGAGCGTGGCGGCAGTGATGATGCCCAGTGTGCCTTCGCTGCCGATAAACAGATGGTGCAGGTCGTAGCCGGTGGTGTTTTTATGCAGGGGATGGAGATGGGAAACCAGTTCGCCGTTGGGGAGGACGACTTCCAAACCGATAACCAGGTCGCGCATCGTGCCGTAACGCAATACGTTCAAACCTCCGGCATTGCAGGCGATGTTGCCGCCGATTTGGCACGAGCCTTCGCTGGCGAGACTGAGTGGAAACAGCCTGTTTGAGGCTTCGGCTGCCTGTTGGACGGTTTGGAGTACGGAACCTGCTTCGACGGTTATGCAGTTGTCTGACAAATTGATGCTGCGGATGCGGTTGAGTTTGGAAAGGTTCAGCAATACGCCGTTTTCCGATACTGCCGCGCCGCACAAACCGGTATTGCCGCCTTGCGGCGTAACCGGAATACGGTGTTTGTAACAAAAGCGCATAATGGTTTGCACGCTTTCGACGCTGCGCGGCTGCAAAATGATGTCTGGTGCAGACGTAAAGCGGTTGCGCTGGTCTTTTAAAAGTGCCGGAGAGGGTTCGGCAATCTCGTCTGCCGGCAGGAGTCGGGAAAATTCGTGATGCAGGTCAAGCATATTCGGGAACGCAATGAGAGGATGTAAACGCGGGCGGATGCCGTCTGAAAAAAATCAAGGGGGTGTTTTAAGATGCTGCCGGCCTGCTTATATTAAGATACCGGGCAGGCATTGTTTATTATTTGGCATGATGGTTTAATTGATTGAACCAAAATAACTTTATTTAAGCCCGTCTGTTTTTTCAACACGATTGTGAAACACAGCTAAAATCAAAAAAGCAGGATACAGAACGTATCCTGCTTTTTTGCAAGCGGTAAATGCTTATTTTGCAGCTTCAGATGCGGCAGGAGCTTCGGCAGCGGGAGCTTCGGTAGCGGGAGCTTCAGCGGCAGGAGCTTCGGTAGCGGAAGCCTCGGAAGCAGGAGCTTCAGCGGCAGGAGCTTCGGCAGCGGTAGCTTCAGCGGCAGGAGTTTCAGCAGCAGCAGAAGCCTCAGCGGCAGGAGCTTCAGCGGCAGGAGCTTCGGCAGCGGGAGCTTCAGCGGCTTTTTCTCCGCCGCAGGCGGCCAGGGCCAAAGACAACAAAGCAGCGGCAAACAGGGATGTTTTCATTTTAGTAACCTTTAAAATCAATTTAAATTATTGAAACAAACCGGTCTTCATTGACCGTACTACAAACTGGGTTGGAAATTCATTGCTGAATTTCGCGTAATTATGCACCATGAAATAAGGGATTGCAATGTCGTACAGATGGGAAAAAAGGTTTGAATGAAAAGTTTTCTCGCGGGCGGATTGATAAATCCTGTAAAACGGTTTTGCTGTTAAAAATTCGATAGGGATGAATATTATAGAGATTAATATAATTCAGTATCTTGTATGATTTATTAAGGCAGATTGGGGAAGTCGGCAGACAGGTCTGAATGGTTTTTAAGAATGTTGTAAAAAAGTTACACTGCAATAAAATAACAAAAATTTACATTGAAATATGTGCTGTACAGTTTATGAACAGGTTAACGGTAATCGGCCGGCGCGGCGGTTGTGTTAGAATGCGCCTGTAATCAATCTGCTGTTCCTGAAAGGACAAATATGGCTATCGTGAAGAATTCCGTGGTTTCGCTGCATTATGAGATGTATGATGCCAACAATCAGCTTTTGGACAAAACCGAAGAACCGATTGCGTATCTGCACGGCGGTTACGACGGCATTTTCCCTTTGGTGGAAGAGGCGTTGCACGGTAAGGATGCCGGCGATACGGTCGATGTGGCGCTTTCGCCCGACGATGCGTTCGGCGAGCAGGATCCGGAGTTGGTCCGTATTGAAGATGTGGGCGTGTTCCCTGTTGAAGTCGAAGTCGGCATGATGTTTGAAGCTGACGATCCTGAAACCGGCGATGTTGTCGTCTATCGTGTAACCGATGTTGCCGACGGCAAGGCGGTGGTGGACGGCAACCATCCTTTGGCAGGCATGAAAATCCGCTTTAAGGCTACGGTTGAAAGCGTGCGCGATGCATCCGATGAGGAAATCGCACACGGTCATGTCCACGGTCCGCACGGTCATCACCACCATTGATTGCCGGCAGCTTGGAGGTATCTGATGCCGTCTGAAAAGGGTTTGTTCCGTTTCAGACGGCATTTTGTTTGATGGATGGAGAAGGTATGTCGGTTGGGCATTATGAGAATTTTCCCGTCGGTTCGCTGATTTTGCCGCGCAGGTTGAGGAAGCCGGTTCATGCGGTGTATGCGTTTGCACGGACGGCGGACGATATGGCGGACGAGGGCAGTATGCCGTCTGAAGCCAGGTTGGCGGGGTTGGATGCTTTGCGGCGCGAGTTGGACGTGTTGGCATCGGGCGGCCGGTCGGCGCATCCTTTGATTGCACGATTGGATGCCGAGGCGGTTGTGCCGTTCGGTTTGGATTTGCAGCCGTTTTATGATCTGCTTTCGGCGTTTTCTCAGGATGTGGTTAAAACAAGGTATGTAAATTTCGGCGAGCTGGTCGATTATTGCCGACGTTCTGCCAATCCTGTCGGACGCATTATGCTGGCTTTGTACGGGAAAACGGATGCGGTGTGCGTGGCGCAAAGCGACGGCATCTGTACGGCTTTGCAACTGGTCAATTTTTGGCAGGATGTGGCTGTGGATTGGCAAAAGGGCAGGGTTTATATCCCGCAGGACGATTTGTTGAAATTCGGTGTTTCCGAAGGACAGATTGCGGAGGGTAGGGCGGATGCGGCGTTTCAGCGGCTGATGGCGTATGAGTGCCGGCGCGCATTCCGTATGCTGAAGGCGGGTTCCCCCTTGGCAAAGGAATTAAAGGGGCGAATCGGTTTGGAACTCCGTATGATTGTGTTGGGGGCGCAGTTGATTTTGCAGAAACTGGACGCGTGCGGCTACGATGTGTTTGCACAACGTCCGGTTTTGGATAAGAAGGATTGGTTGATTATGTTGAAACGCGCGTTGTGGAAATGATTGGGGGGAAAATGAATGCCGTCTGAAAGGGGTTGTTCCTCTTCAGACGGCATTTTGCAGGCGGTTGGTATGGTCAGGCGATTTCATGCGGGTTCAACCTGGCTTGATCTTCTGCACCCAAGCCGATGAGTTTGCGCAGTCGGGTCATGTAGAAATTGACATCCAAACCGGTGCCGTAGCGTTGCGCCGTCCACAGTGTTTCCGCCAGTGCCTCCATCATTTCGTGTTCGGCTTCCAGCCAGCCGCGTTTGGCGCACAGTGCCTGATGGATGGCGCGTATGCCGTGCGGCTGGTCTATGCCCGCCTGTTCTTGGACGGACAGATGCAGCGACATATGCAGGAAGGGATTGCTTTCACCGTTTTCGGGCAGCCAGTCGGTGTCCAGATGGTCTTCGATGCGTTCGAGATAGCGGTGGTATTCGGGATGGGCTTCGACAATGCGGAGGGCTTTCTGTTCCAGTGCGCTCAGTTGCAGCGGATTGAGCCGCTGCTCCCACACGCGGGCGAAAAAGCGGCGGACATCGTGGGTGTTTACATCGTACATAATGTGTTCGGCAAAAAATGCGTATAGGCTGGGACAATGGGGGTTTTACATAAATTAAATCTTACCGTCAACCTTACCTTTTATAATATGGACAAATTATTTGTCTGAAACGGATTCGATTATGAAAAAACTGATTTGCCTGTTCGCCGTATTTTTGATGTTGTGCGGACGGGCTTTCGCGCTGGATGCGAACGATCTGCTACCGCCGGAAAAGGCATTCGTGCCGGAGCTTGCCGTTGCCGACGACGGTGTGAACGTCCGTTTCAAGATTGCCGACGGGTACTATATGTATCAGGCGAAAATCGTCGGCAAGACCGATCCGGCGGATTTGTTGGGACAGCCTTCTTTCAGCAAGGGTGAAGAGAAGGAAGACGAGTTTTTCGGCAGGCAGACGGTTTACCATCACGAAGCGCAGGTTGCCTTTCCTTATGCAAAGGCTGTCGGCGAACCGTATAAATTGGTTTTGACCTATCAGGGCTGTGCCGAAGCCGGCGTGTGCTATCCGCCCGTAGATACCGAGTTTGATATTTCCGGCAACGGCACTTACCATCCGCAAACCGACGAACCGGCATCCGCCAAAGACCGCTTTTTGCAGCCTTCCTCTCAAAACGGCAGCGGGGCGTTGCCGCCCCCGAAGGGGGATGAGGGCGGCGACAGCCGTTTCAAGCTGTCTTGGGATACGCTCAACGCCAATCTTTTGGCGTTTTTTCTCGCCGGTTTGGGTCTGAGTTTTACCGCCTGTATGTATCCCCTGTTGCCGATTGTTTCCAGTATTGTGGTCGGCGACAAAAAGGCGGGCAAGGCGCGGGCGTTTGTGCTGTCCGTCGTTTATGTTCAGGGTTTGGCTCTGACTTATACGCTGGTCGGCATTGTTGCCGGACTGACGGGCGCACTGCTGACCGTATGGTTGCAGCAGGCTTGGGTGGTGTTGGCGGCATCGGCTTTAATGGTCGTCTTGGCACTGTCTATGTTCGGGCTGTTCAACATCCAGCTTCCCAACGCCGTGCAGTCGTATTTTCAGAATCAAAGCAGCAGGCTTTCAGGCGGTAAAATCGTTTCCGTCTTTATTATGGGCATATTGTCCGCGCTGATTGTCGGGCCGTGCGTCGCCCCACCGCTGGCATTTGCTTTGGGCTACATCGGTCAGACGGGCGATGCGGTTTTGGGCGGTTTGGCACTTTACACTTTGGCGTTGGGCACCGGCGTTCCGCTGATTGCCATCGGCACGTTCGGCGGGCATATCCTGCCTAAGGCGGGCGATTGGATGAATGCCGTCAAATACGCATTCGGCTTCATCCTGCTAGCCGTCGCCGTTTACCTTGCCACACCGCACTTGCCCTATTATCTCGTCGTCGCGCTGTACACGCTGCTGATGCTGGTTCCTGCCTTTATGCTGCTGGTCAACGGACGCAGGCAGAAACGCCGTCCGAAAGCTGCGGCATTCGCATTGGGCGGCATATTGCTGATAGGCGGCGCGTGGTTCAGCTGGCAGGGCGCAAACGGCAAAACGACCGCGCTGCACCATTTCCTGACCCTCAATCCGCCGGCCGAAGCAGGAAAATCTTCGGAACACGGCAAAATGTTTGCCGATACTGCCGCGCTGAAGGCAGCGATGGATACGGCGTTGAAAGAACATCCCGACAAACCCGTCGTTTTGGATTTTTATGCCGACTGGTGCATTTCCTGCAAAGAAATGGCGGCATACACGCTCAATCAGCCGGAAGTGCATCAGGCGGTCGATATGGAACGCTTTTTCCAAATCGATGTAACCGCCAACACGCCCGAACATCAGGCGTTGTTGAAAGAATACGGTCTGTTCGGGCCGCCGGGCGTGTTTGTCGTCCGTGCGGACGGCAGCCGCAGCGAACCGCTGCTGGGTTTTGTCAAAGCAGACAAGTTTGTCGAATGGTATGAACAAAACCGCTGATTCCGATGTTTCAAATGCCGTCTGAATGTTCAGACGGCATTTTTGTCAGAAAGGAAAACGGCAATATCCGCTATACACACGGAAGCAGTCCAAAGATGTGAAAACTATGTGTATAAGTCGGTTTGATTATTGAAATTAAAAGATAAAAATACAATGATTAAAAAATAGGCATAAGAAAAGATAAACACAGCCGGTGTTTGCCGGTGTGTGTATCTTTTGTGGGTAAATGTTTTAAGAATATGTATTTTATAGAGAATAATAGACTGATTAAAAAATAGTCAGTAATCCGGCAGGAATGTGTGCTGGCAAACGTAATGCCTCGGCGGCGTAAAGTGCCGTATCGTTCGGACGCAGGGGGCAGAAAAAAAACTGCCTCCGTTTCCGGAGGCAGTTCGCGTGAGGATAAAACCTTACAAGCCGCTCAAACGGGCGGTATCGTGGGCAATCATCAGCTCTTCGTTGGTCGGAATGACCACGGCAACGGCTTTGCTGTCGGCAGTGGTAATCACGCCGGCGTTGCCGAAGCGGGCTTTCAGGTTGGCTTCTTGGTCGATGTTCAGACCGAGGAAGCCCAAGTAGCCGATCACGCGTTCGCGGATGATGTCGGAGTTTTCGCCGATGCCGCCGGTAAAGACCAGTGCGTCCAAGCCGCCTGCGGCAACCGCCATACTGCCGATGTATTTGGCAAGGCGGTAGATAAACATATCCAAGGCCAATTTCGCGCCTTTATGCCCCTTGGCGGCTTCTTCTTCAATGGTGCGGCAGTCGTTGGACAGGCCGGAAATGCCGAGCAGGCCGGATTTTTTGTTCAGCATTTCGGTGATTTGGGAGATGGTCATATTGGCGTTTTCGGCGAGGAAGCCGAATACGGAAGGATCGATGTCGCCGCTGCGCGTACCCATTACGAGGCCTTCCAGCGGTGTCAGGCCCATGCTGGTGTCGCGTGATTCGCCGTTGGCGACGGCGGTAATGGATGCGCCGTTACCCAGGTGGGCGATGACCATGTGCAGGTCTTTTTTGTCTTTGCCGAGGAAGCGTGCGGTTTCGTCGGCAACGAAGCGGTAGCTGGTACCGTGCGCGCCGTAGCGGCGCAGGCCGTATTTTTCATAGTATTCTTGCGGAATGGCGTATTTGTAGGCGTGTTCCGGCATGGTTTGGTGGAAGGCGGTGTCGAAAACGACGACGTTGGGCAGGCCTTTGAAAATGCTTTGTGCGGCACGCAGACCCAAGAGGTGGGCGGGGTTGTGCAGAGGGGCGAGCGGGATGCATTTTTCGATGCCGGCAATGACTTCGTCGTCAACGAGGATGGATTCGCTGTACAGCTCGCCGCCGCTGACGACGCGGTGGCCGATGGCGCCGATGCGGCTGTCGAGGCCGTGGGCTTTGAGTTCTTCCATCAGAGCTTCGACTGCGCCGGTGTGGTCGGGCTTGGCAGACAGGTCGACTTTGTGTTTTTCGCCGTTTACTTTGAATGTGATGTACGCGTCGGGCAGGTTGAGTTTTTCGGCAAGGCAGCTGAGCAGGACTTCGCCGCTATTGTTATCTAAGACTGCACCTTTGAGGGACGAGCTGCCGCAGTTCAAAACCAAGATTAATTTTTGGGACATTTTCTAGCTCCGGAAAGTTTCAGACGGCATGGGAGTCGGACCCGGATACTAACCAAGTCCCGTGCCGAATCCGTTTTGCTTTCCTTGACGGGAAAGTAGTGGGGCCGGCTGAAACGGTTGATGAATAAAAACGCGCTATTTTATCAAAAAACAGTTGCGGCTGCTTGGCTTAATCGGGAGTTTGCGTGAAAATGGCGGAAGTCGGGTATTTTGACGGGGAAGGGAAAATATGCGGTATGTCGGTATTTTTCAAGGTTGCGGAGAGGATTCTTTGCGTTTTTCCCGTTCAAGCTGGTACATTTGCCCTGTTTTTAGTTGATGCCGTCTGAAAAAAGGCGGGTGGGAAATTTATGCATTATTTCAGTATTCATGACCAATCGGGACAGCATATAGGTTTCTTTGTCTTGCTTGCCGACGATGAGTCGGAGGCGCGGCCGCAGAGCGGACGTTTTGCCGTTAAATTGGAAGATGGGGCGGGCAACCATGTCCTTTCGCCGTTCGGTCAGACGGAAGTCCCCCAGTATTGGCGTGTCGTCAAAGACCGTATCGAGCTGTTTTTTGACGAAGCGGCCGTAGGGACTTTGCGCAATGAGTATTTGAACGTGTCGGGGCAGACTTTTATTCTGACCGACCTGACCGGAGCGGTGTGATGGAAAGTATGTTTATACTGGTGCCTATCAGCATTATTTTGGCATTTGTTATCGGCTGGTTTTTTTGGTGGTCGGGTAAAAACGGGCAGTTTGACGACTTGGAAGGGCCGGCGCACCGCATTCTGATGGATGATGATTCGACAAGTAAACTGGCTGAAAGAAAAGAGGAAAAAGATGAGTGCTAAGGGAGGGGGGCAGCCTTTGTTCCGCAGCCGCCGTTTTGCCCCGCTTTTTGGCACGCAGTTTCTCGGCGCGTTCAACGACAATGTGTTCAAAACCGCGCTGTTTGTGATGATCAGCTTTTACGGTTTGGGAAAAAACGGCTTCCTGCCTGCAGGACAGATGTTGAATTTGGGTGCATTGCTGTTTATCCTGCCGTATTTCCTGTTTTCTGCACTGTCGGGACAGTTGAGCAATAAATTCGACAAGGCTGTTTTGGCGCGTTGGATTAAGGTGCTGGAAATTATCATTATGGCAGTGGCGGCATACGGGTTTTATATCCGGTCTGCCCCGCTGCTTTTGGCCTGTCTGTTTTGCATGGGTGCGCAATCGACGCTGTTCGGCCCGCTGAAATACGCCATCCTGCCGGATTACCTCAACGACAAAGAGCTGATTATGGGAAACAGCCTGATTGAATCCGGTACGTTTATCGCCATCCTGTTCGGTCAGATACTGGGGACTGCAGTGGCAGGTGCGCCGCCTTATATTGTCGGGATGCTGGTTTTGCTGGTCGCCGTCGGAGGCACGGCCGGCAGCCTGTTTATGCCGTCCGTACCCGCCAAGGCAGCCGATACACAAATCGAGTGGAATATTGTCCGTGGCACAAAATCCCTGCTTCGTGAAACGGTGCGGCACAAGCCCGTTTTTACCGCCATTATCGGTATTTCGTGGTTTTGGTTTGTCGGAGCGGTTTATACCACGCAACTGCCGACCTTTACCCAAATCCATTTGGGCGGCAACGACAATGTTTTTAACATGATGCTTGCCCTGTTTTCCATCGGTATTGCCGCCGGTTCGGTACTGTGTGCCAAGTTCGGCAGGGAACGGCTGATGTTGGCTTGGGTAACGGTTGGTGCGTTGGGTTTGACGGTTTGCGGCCTGGTTTTGGTGTGGCTGACGCACGGACACCGTTTTGAAGGGCTGAACGGCATTTTTTGGTTTTTATCGCAAGGATGGGCATATCCCGTGATGGCGGTGATGACGCTGATCGGCTTTTTCGGCGGCTTCTTCTCCGTTCCGCTCTATACCTGGCTGCAAACCGCCAGCAGCGAGACTTTCCGCGCCCGCGCCGTTGCCGCCAACAATATCATTAACGGTATCTTTATGGTTGCCGCCGCCGTTTTGAGCGCGGTGCTGCTGTTTTTGTTTGACAGCATTTCACTGCTGTATCTGATTGTCGCCTTGGGCAATATTCCGTTGGCGGTATTTTTGATTAAGCGCGAAAGGCGGTTTTTAGGCGTGGCGGCAATCGGGGAAAAACGGTAAATGCCGTCTGAACAGCCTGCACCGAAATACACAATACGCCTGCCCAATGTTGTGAACACGCTGTGAATAAGTGGGTTTGCCCATTGAAATGAAAACGAAAAAATACTTTGATTAAAAGATAAGCAATTCACAAAGATAGAAGAAAGACACCGATATGACGACACGCCAAATCATCCTCGATACCGAAACCACCGGCCTGTATGCCGACGGTGGCGACCGCTTGGTCGAGTTTGCCGGTCTGGAAATGGTCAACCGCCAAATGACCGACAAAAACCTGCACCTTTATGTCCACCCCGAGCGCGATATGCCTGAAGAGGCGGCACGCGTCCACGGCTTGACGATACAGGTTTTGGAAGAGAAAAATGCGCCGCCGTTTGCAGAGGTCGGCAGGCAGATTGCCGATTTTCTGCGCGGTGCGGAACTGATTATCCACAATGCCAAATTCGACGTGGGTTTCCTCAATATGGAGTTCCGCCGGATGGGGTTGCCGACTGTCGAGGAGCTCGGCTGTACCGTTACCGATACCTTGGCGATGGCGCGCGAAATGTTCCCCGGGCAGAAAGCCAGCCTGGATGCCCTGTGCAACCGTTTTTCCGTCGACCGCAGCAAGCGCGTCCTGCACGGCGCGCTGATTGACTGCGAGCTTTTGGGCGAAGTTTATTTAGCGATGACGCGGCGGCAGTTCGACCTGATGGGGGAGGACGAAAAGGAAGAACCGGCAGCCCAACCTGTTGCATCTGCCGAAATGAAACGCAGTGCCAAGCTGAAAGTGGTTAAGGCGGATGAGGCCGAACTGGCGGCGCACGAAAAATACCTCGACGGCTTGGGCGAGTCCTGTATTTGGCGCAAGGAGGCCGTGCCGTCTGAAAACGGCGGGGAAAACGCATGAAGCGCAAAAATATCGCGCTGATTCCCGCCGCCGGCATCGGGGCGCGTTTCGGTGCGGACAAACCCAAGCAATATGTCGAAATCGGCGGAAAAACGGTTCTGGAGCATACGGTTTGCATTTTTCAAAATCATCCGTCTATCGATATGACGGTTGTCATCGTATCGCCGGAAGATGTCCTTGCCGATGGTTTTCAGACGGCATTTGCCGGTGTGGAAGTCTGGAAAATCGGCGGGCGGACACGTGCCGAAACTGTCCGCAACGGTGTGGAAAAACTGTTGGAAACCGGCTTGGCATCGGCGGATGACAATATTCTGGTACACGATGCCGCCCGATGCTGCCTGCCGTCTGAAGCCCTGACGCGTTTGATAGAACAGGCGGGCAACGCTGCCGAAGGCGGAATTTTGGCAATTCCCGTTGCCGATACGCTCAAGCGCGCAGAAGGCGGACAAATCAGTGCTACTGTCGACCGTTCGGGGCTTTGGCAGGCACAAACGCCGCAGCTTTTTCAAGCGAGTTTGCTGCACCGCGCATTGGCTGCGGCAAACTTGGAAGGCATTACCGATGAAGCGTCCGCCGTAGAAAAACTGGGTGTGCGTCCGCTACTGATACAGGGCGACGTGCGCAATTTGAAATTGACGCAGCCGCAGGACGCATACATCGTCAGGCTGCTGCTCAATGCCGTCTGAACTTCAATTCAAAACATCAGGAACACAAACGATGATGAACATCCGTATCGGACAGGGCTACGATGTCCACCAACTGACCGAAGGCAGAAAGCTGATACTCGGCGGAGTTGAAATCTCATTTGAAAAAGGGCTGATCGGACATTCCGATGCCGACGCGCTGTTGCACGCCATTACCGACGCGCTGCTCGGCGCGGCAGGTTTGGGCGATATCGGCAGCCATTTCCCCGACACCGCCGCAGAGTTCAAAGATGCGGACAGCCGCGCCCTTTTGCGTGCGGCGTATCAAAGCGTTCAGGCGCAGGGTTGGCAGGCGGCCAATGTCGATACGACCGTGATTGCACAGAAACCCAAACTCGCGCCGCACATTCCGCAAATGCGTGCCAACATCGCCGCCGATTTGGGCATAGACATTTCGTGCGTCAACATCAAAGGTAAAACCAACGAAAAACTCGGCTATCTCGGGCGGATGGAGGGCATAGAGGCGCAGGCGGCGGTATTGCTGGTACGCATTTGAACGCGGCGGGCAGGACGTGCAAAAAAATGTTAAGATGGCGGCTGTTTGTTGATACGGTTTCCCAAAGGACAAAAATATGACGACACAAGACGAACTCAAGCGCATTGCAGCGGAAAAGGCAGTCGAATTCGTACCTGAAAACGAATATATCGGCATCGGTACCGGTTCGACCATCAATTTCTTCATCGAAGCCTTGGGCAAAAGCGGTAAAAAAATCAAAGGCGCGGTTTCGACCTCCAAAAAATCCGGCGAACTGCTTGCCCAGTACGATATTCCCGTCGTTTCTTTGAACGAAGTATCGGGGTTGGCGGTCTATATCGACGGTGCGGACGAAGTCAACCACGCCCTGCAAATGATTAAAGGCGGCGGCGGCGCGCACCTCAACGAAAAAATCGTCGCCAGCGCATCCGAAAAATTCATCTGCATTGCGGATGAAAGCAAATATGTTTCACGTTTGGGCAAATTCCCTCTGCCCGTGGAAGTCGTCGAAAGCGCGCGTTCCCTTGTTTCGCGCAAACTGCTCGCTATGGGCGGACAGCCCGAACTGCGTATCGGCTACACCACGTTTTACGGCAACCAAATCGTCGATGTCCACGGCTTGAATATCGACAAACCGCTGACGATGGAAGACGAAATCAACAAAATCACCGGCGTACTCGAAAACGGAATATTCGCCCGCGATGCCGCCGATGTGTTGGTTTTAGGTACGGAAGAGGGCGCAAAAGTCATCTATCCCTGCCAAGGGTAATCCTGACGTTAAGATGCCGTCTGAAATCCGGTTCCGATATGTTCAGACGGCATCGGCATTTGAAAAATATGCAGATTAAAAAAATCATGAAATGGCTTCCCGTCGCCCTGTCGCTTTTGGGTGCGTTGGGTTATACGGGGTACGGCAGCGAGGCGGTGCGGACGGCGGTTGCCGTACTCGACGTACTCGGCGCGGCAGGGGACGCGGGTTCCGACGCGCCCGCCCGCCGACGGGCATCGGCGAAATCCGGCCACCGCTATACAGGCACGGTGTCCAAAGTCTATGACGGAGACACCCTTCACGTTATCGACGGCGACGGCGCGAAACACAAAATCCGGATGGCGTATATCGATGCGCCGGAGATGAAACAGGCTTACGGCACGCGTTCGCGCGACAACCTGCGTGCGGCGGCGGAAGGCAGGAAAGTCAGCGTCCGCGTGTTCGACACCGACCGCTACCAGCGCGAAGTGGCGCAGGTTTCTGTCGGCAAAACCGATTTGAACCTGATGCAGGTGCAGGACGGGGCGGCGTGGCATTATAAAAGTTATGCTAAAGAACAGCAGGATAAGGCGGACTTTGCCGATTATGCCGATGCCCAGATGCAGGCGAAAAAAGACCGAAAAGGCTTGTGGAAAGCTAAAAATCCGCAAGCGCCGTGGGCGTACCGCCGGGCAGGCAGGAGCGGCGGGGGCAATAAGGATTGGACGGATGCCGTGGGCGAATGGTTGGGCATTTGGTAAAGACACCGCACGGCTTTGAACGGCAAATGCCGTCTGAAAACCGCGCGTCCGGCATTTTTGCGGAAACGCGCAACCGCCGTCTGCCGCGATAAAAAAGTTCAGGCAGTGGTTTTTACGGTAAAATGGCGGATTATTTTGCAACGGCGGCAGTTCCGCCGGTTTTTGATACGGACGGTATATGGATTTTCGTTTTGACATTATTTACGAATACCGCTGGATGTTCCTTTACGGCGCACTGGCGACCTTGGGGCTGACGGTCGTAGCGACGGCGGGCGGTTCGGTATTGGGGCTGTTGTTGGCGTTGGCGCGCCTGATTCACTTGGAAAAAGCCGGTGCGCCGATGCGCGTGCTGGCGTGGGTGCTGCGTAAGTTTTCCCTGTTGTACGTTACCCTGTTCCGGGGTACGCCGCTGTTTGTGCAGATTGTGATTTGGGCGTATGTGTGGTTTCTGTTTTTCGTCAATTCTTCAGACGGCATTTTGGTCAGCGGCGAGGCGGCAGTCGAGCTGCGTCGCGGATACGGCCCGCTGATTGCCGGTTCTTTGGCACTGATCGCCAACTCGGGGGCGTATATCTGTGAGATTTTCCGTGCGGGCATCCAGTCTATAGACAAAGGGCAGATGGAGGCGGCGCGTTCTTTGGGTATGACTTATCCGCAGGCGATGCGCTATGTGATTCTGCCGCAGGCATTGCGCCGTATGCTGCCGCCTTTGGCAAGCGAGTTCATCACGCTCTTGAAAGACAGCTCACTGCTGTCGGTCATTGCCGTGCCGGAGTTGGCCTATGTTCAGAAAACGATTACGGGCCGGTACTCGGTTTATGAAGAACCGCTTTACACCGTCGCCCTGATTTATCTTCTGATGACGACTTTCTTAGGCTGGATATTCCTGCGTTTGGAAAAACGTTACAATCCGCAACACCGCTGATTGGAGTCATATCAACAAAAAGCTGCCCCGGTATTCATTTGAGGCAGCTTTTTTGTGGCAAATTTACATTCAAAGAGAAAACGCCCTATGCCGTCTGAAAGTCTTTCAGACGGCATCTGTCAGCCTCACGCAAGAGGGAATCCCATCTGTTTGGTTTCAATTTTTTGGGGTGATGTATGAGCCGTCATTCCCGCGCAGGCGGGAATCCTGTCCGTTCGGTTTCCGTTGTTTTTGAGTTTCGGTTTTTCCGATAAATTTCTGCGGTTTCCGGTTCCGGATTCCCGCTTTCGCGGGAATGACGAATCCATCCATACGGAAACCTGCACCACGTCATTCCTACGAACCTACATCCCGTCATTCCCACGAAAGTGGGAATCCAGAACGTAAAATCTGAAGAAACCGTTTTATCCGATAAGTTTCCGCACCGACAGACCTAGATTCCCGCCTGCGCGGGAATGACGGCGGCGGCGTTTCAGTTATTTCCGATAAATTCCCGTGGCTTTGGATTCCCACTTTCGCGGGAATGATGGCGGATGGTTTCTGTTTTTTTGATAACTTCCTGTGA
Source organism: Neisseria sp. LACPHL-SPEC-2024-00856 (assembly GCF_047915665.1). Classification (NCBI taxonomy): domain Bacteria; kingdom Pseudomonadati; phylum Pseudomonadota; class Betaproteobacteria; order Neisseriales; family Neisseriaceae; genus Neisseria; species Neisseria sp. LACPHL-SPEC-2024-00856. The sequence continues at coordinate 58,951 of NZ_JBLRPR010000003.1, read as the reverse complement.
TTTTGGATTTTTGGATTCTTAAATATTGTCTATTCTGACTTCAATCATGGTATTATTCCGTACAGACGTTGGAAAAGCGGTGATAATCTCGATACCGCAGCCTGCCCTTTAGGGTGTCCGAGAGCGTGTGCAAGTGAATTCGAGCCTTGCCCAACGTCTATTTCAATACTTCTTTCCCCTTCGCAATTTCTTTTTCATCCGCCAGGCGGAACGAATCCAAAAAAATCCCATCATACTGCGGCAGATATTTCAACACCTTGTTTCAAGACGGCAGAAATATTGCCTATTCGGCATCAATCATGATATTATCCCGAAAAGGCTACTAAAAAAGCGGTGAATTTGTCTGCCCTCCGCAGCACTTATGCAGTCTTCAGACTGGGATTGGTATCCGTTACATAAGCGAGAGTGTGTCGGGATTGCAGTCCGACTTAGTAGCCTTTTTTCATTTCATAGCGTTTCTTACTTTTCACAATTTCTTTTTCATCCGCCAAGCGGAACGAATCCAAAAAAATCTCATCATACTGCGGCAGATATTTCAACACCGCTATCAATCTGTATTTTTCGTTCCATTCCAACGGCTTCCCGAGTAAAACAAAACTTTCTTTTCCTCTGCTGTTGTCATAAAAAATATATTCGGGCTCATAAATCAGATCGGGGAGCATGGCATATAGTGGATTAACAAAAATCAGGACAAGGCGACAAAGCCGCAGACAGTACAGATAGTACGGAACCGATTCACTTGGTACTTCAGCACCTTAGAGAATCGTTCTCTTTGAGCTAAGGCGAGGCAACGCCGTACTGGTTTTTGTTAATCCACTATACAAAGCAATTTATCGGAAATGATGAAAAAGTGGGCTTGAGGGGGTCGGTCTGTCTGCAAAATGCCGTCTGAAGGCTGTTGGTGCTTTCAGACGGCATTGTTGTTATTTGATTTTGAAGTGCAGCCAGGCGACGTGCCCCTGTTTGAGATAACGGAAGGTTTCATTGAGGTTGCCGACGGGCGGCGGATGGTCGCCGACGATGATGACTTCCACGCCTTTCATTTCGGGGCGTCGGATCAAATCCGCCAGTTGGTCGAAAAATTGGGTGTGCAGGCTGAAATTGCGGCAGAGGTCGGTTTCGGCGGGCAGGCCGTATTCGGTGCATTTGAGCCTGTGGTTGAAAATGTCGGACTCGGGATAGTCGGCGTGGCTGGTCAGCGTCATCCAGTAAAACAGTCCTTTGCCGTGTTTTTTGAAAAATGCCGACACTTCTCCAAACAGCTCGCTGTCGCACACGCCGCCGAAAATGGCGCAGGTTTTTTTACCGATCAGGTTTTCGGCGGTTTTGATTTCTTGAAAGCCCGCCCTCGGATACCAGCTGAAGCGGTCGTAAAGCGAACTGCCCGCGCCGTGCATCGCAAAGGTGGCGTAACCTTCTTGTTTCAAACGGTTGGGGAGGCAGCGGGCAAATTTTTCGTCGGGCGCGCGGCGCAGTGCGAACCCGCGCAAACCGCCGTAGGCGCACAGTTCGCGCATTTCGCCTTCGACTGTCGCACCGATAAAGGGAAAACTGCCGCTTTCCCAAACCGAAAAATGGTCTTTTTGCGCCAGCAGTTTGGCAAAGGCGGCGTTTTGAAGCTCGGGATTGGCCGGAGATCCCCAAGATTCGGCGACGATAAAGAGGATTTTTTGAGATTTCGGCTCACTCAGCCGAGTGGCGGCACGCTGCTGCCTGCCCAGGGGGAGGAAGACGGGGTCGATCAGACCGGCGGTAATAAAGTCGGCATTTTGGCTGACGGTGTAGAGCATCGCCTGACTTTTGGCGTAATAGAAGTTGTTTGCGCCGAAGATATTGGCCATCCTCCCCCTGTCGTAGTAGCTCAAATGGCCGGTGAAATAGCCGGCTGCCGCCACAACGGCGGCGCAGGCGGCAATGTGCCGGAAGTCGGTTTTGGCGGCGGCCTTCTGCAACACAAACGGCATCGCCAGCATATACAGCAGCAACAGCCCGGTCATTATCTGATAAAGGGCGGGGGCGGTCAGGATGAAGGGAACGAGGTTGATGGCGCCGATGAGGTCCATAAAAGGGAAGAGCTGGATGACCATCATCAGCCCGTCAAACAAAACCGCCAGCCAAAATGCCAATACGCCGGCAATTTTGACGAAACGCCAAGGCAGGGCGATCAGCAGCGCGGCGGGCAGGTAGTCCAAATTGACAATCGGGCGGGCGGTGGCGGTCAGCAGTGCCAAAACCCAAAACACCGCATTGGGGGCCAGCAGTATCAGCAGGGACAGCAGCAGCCGTTTCGGCAGGAATGGCGGCAGCGTCCATTGTTTGGAGAGCAGGGCGTGAATATTCATCGTATTTCCTTTCGGTTGAAACCCCGCCACTTGGACATCCGTCCTTCGGGGCGGTAGGATCAGACTTTATTTGGGAGGGCGTAACCCCTTCCGAATCAGGGCAACACATAGGGCGGTGCTTTATGTGCCGCCCTGTGTGTTGAAACATCTGCATTTCTTTCTGAAACAGCGGTATTTAAAACAGAAAACCGGATGGCGGGCCGATGCCGTCCGGGCGCAAAAGCGCGGCACGGTGCGGCAGGGGCGCGCGCGCGTGTCGGGGAAAGGAAAACAGGGAAAGGAGGCGGGCTGAAACCCTGCCTGAAGAAAAGGCGGGTTTGAGGGGCGGAAAAAGGGGGATGTGCCGCGCGGAAAGTGTGTGCGCCGGCAGGAAGGGGGTTATAATTTTTGCTTGCTTGCTTGCTTGCTTGCTTGCTTGCTTGCTTGCTTGCTTGCTTGCTTGCTTGCTTGCTTGCTTGCTTGCTTGATTGGCGTTTGTTTGTTTCGCATTTTGGGAAAGGCGGCGGATACGGTGTATCGCGCCGCTTTTTTCAGATTAGGATGAGGATGGCGGGCGGGCTTTCGCACCTGTCCGCCGGCTGGTTGCGGGGTTGTTGTCCGCAATCGGGCGGTACGGTGTTTACATTACGTCCAACACATCAATGCCCAGCAAATCCAAGCCTTGTTTGAGCGTGTCGCCGGTGAGTTTCGCCAGTTGCAGGCGGCTGTTGCGGGTTGCGCCTTCGGCTTTCAGAATCGGGCAGGCTTCGTAGAAGCGGCTGAACAGGGTGGCGGTTTGGTAGAGGTAGGCGGCGAGGTAGTGCGGATACGCCGTGTCCGCCACGCTTTGCAGCACGTCTTCAAATTTCAACAGCTCGGCGGCAAGCTGTTTTTCCAAAGGTTCGGTCAAAACGGTTGGCGCGGTCGCGTCCCATTCGCCGGCTTTGCGGAACACGCTTTGCACGCGGGTGTAGGCGTATTGCAGATAGGGGGCGGTGTTGCCTTCAAACGAAAGCATAGCGTCCCAGTCGAACACATAATCGCTGGTGCGGTTTTTGCTCAAATCGGCGTATTTGACCGCGCCGATGCCGACGGTTTTGCCGATTTTCGCCGCTTCATCCGCACCCAATTCGGGGTTTTTCTCTTTTACCAAAGCAGTGGCGCGTTCGACGGCTTCGGTCAGCAGGTCGACCAGTTTTACGGTGTCGCCGCTGCGTGTTTTGAACGGTTTGCCGTCTTTGCCCATCATCGTGCCGAAGCCGACAAATGCCGCGCCGACGTTTTCCGGCAGGTAGCCGGCTTTGCGGGAAGTGGTAAAGAGTTGCTCAAAGTGCAGGGCTTGGCGGTGGTCGACGACATACAGCAGGCGGTCGGCTTTCAGACGGCCTATGCGGTAGCGCAGGCAAGCCAAGTCGGTGGAAGCATAAAGGAAGCCGCCGCCTTGTTTTTGTACGATAAATGCGGCGGGTTCGCCTTCTTTGTTTTTGAACTCGTCCAAGAACACGACTTTCGCGCCGTCGTCTTCGACCGCCAGACCTTTTTGAACCAAATCATCGACCACGGGCTGCAAATCGTCGTTGTACTTCGATTCGCCTGCCACGTCTTCAGGACGCAGCTTCAGACCCAGCGTGTCGTAAACGGCTTGGGCGTGCGAGAGCGAAATATCGACAAACTGTTTCCACAATGCCAAAACGGTTTCATCGCCGCCTTGCAGCTTCACAACGTATTCGCGCGCGGTGTCGGCAAAGGCGGGGTCTTCGTCAAAGCGCACTTTGGCGGCGCGGTAAAACTGCTCCAAATCCGCCAGCTCGAATGCGGCGTTGTCTTTTTGCTGTTCGACCAAATAAGCGACCAACATGCCGAACTGCGTCCCCCAGTCGCCGACGTGGTTTTGGCGGATAACGGTGTTGCCCATAAATTCCAATACGCGCGAAATACTGTCGCCGATAATGCTGGAACGCAGGTGGCCGACGTGCATTTCTTTTGCCAGATTGGGCGAGGAATAGTCGATGACGACGGTTTGCGGCTTGTCGGTTTTTGCCATGCCGAAACGCGCGTCGTTCAAGGCCGTCTGAATGTTTTGGGCGAGGAATTCGGGGCGCAGGCGCAGGTTGATAAAGCCCGGACCGGCGACTTCCGCGCTTTCGACGACGGCGTTGTCCGCCAATGCTTCGGCCACTTTTTGCGCCAATTCGCGCGGATTTTGTTTGGCTTTTTTCGCCGCACCCATCACGCCGTTGATTTGGAAATCGCCGTGTTCGGCGTTTTTGGTCGGCTGCAAAACAACAGGGCTGCCGGCGATGCCTGCGGCGGCAAAGGCGGCGGCGGCTTCGTGTTCGACGGTTTGGTGTAGGTTCATGAAGTTCGGTCTTTCGGTTAAATTCAAATCAGGCGGTATTTTAAAAGAATTTGTACGGCAGCAATAGAAATTGTGGGATTGTTGCCGGGGACTAGGATGTTTGTACGGCGGGAACGCCGAATACCTGCCTCAGGTAGGCAAGGAAGGTATTGTTGTTGGTCATGGTTTTTCCAGGAGAATCGGAGAGCTTGGCGACGGACTGACCGTTGCATTCGACCAGTTTCAACACGATATTCAAAGGCGTATGTCCCATATCGTTGGTCAGGTTGGTGCCTATGCCGAAACTGGTTTTGAAGCGGTCTTTGAAATATTGGTGCAAAGCCCAAGATCGGTCGATATCCAGTCCGTCGGAGAAGGTCAGCATTTTGGTTCGGCTGTCGATTTTGAGTTTTTTATAGTGCGTGTAGGCTTTGTCCCCCCATTCGTAGGGGTCTCCGCTATCATGCCGCAAACCGTCGAAGAGCTTGGCGAAATAAAGGTCGAAATCGCGCAGGAAGGCATCCATGCCGACCACGTCGGTCAATGCGATACCGAGGTCGCCGCGGTATTCGTGTACCCAGCTTTCGAGCGCGGCTTTTTGGAAATTCCGCAATTGTACGTCGAGGGCCTGGAATGCCTGCAGGAACTCGTGCGCCATGGTGCCGATGGGGGTAATGCCGAGTTTTTTGGCGAGATAAACGTTGCTGGTCCCACGTACGATGCCGGGGGCGGCTTCGAGCAGGGTGCGGATGACGTGTTCCTGCCATGGGAGATTGTAGCGGCGGCGTGTGCCGAAGTCGGAAATCAGGAAGGGCGGATCGTCCGGATTCTGTGTGGCGGCGATTTCTTTCAGACGCGCGGCTTTGGCTTGAAGCCGGCGTTCACCTTCTTCTATGACCGCAGGGGTTTCCAGGCGGCGGAAGTAAAGTTCGTTGACAATGGCAAGGATGAAGATTTCAAAGAACATCGCTTGAATCATGGGGCCTTCGATACGGATGTTCAGACGGCCTTCTGCATCGGTGCCGACTTCGACAAAGCGGCGTTGGAGCTGGAAGAGTTCGAGATAGTCGACGAAATCGCTTTTAATGAAACGCAGGCTGCGGAGGTAGCCGAGTTCGTCATGGGTAAAGCGCAGTTGGCAGAGTGAGTCAAGTTCCTTTTCCAAGTCTTCCTTGATATCGGCAAGCGGATAGGGAGTTGAGGCATTGCGGCATCGGAATTCGTAAAGGCTGTGTGTCTGCGGAAACTGGTGCAGAACCACTTGCAGCATAGTGAATTTGTAGAGGTCGGTGTCAAGAAGTGAATGTATGATGCCTGTCATGCGGCGGTTCTCCCAGTTTCTGGTGGCGGCTTAGGACGTATTAGAACACATCACATTTGCCCTGTGTACCGAAAATGCCGTCTGAAGGTCTTTCAGACGGCATGGTTTCAGGATTTTTTCCTTACGGCCGCATTGAGCAGGCAGCCTAAGGCAAAACAGGTTAAAGAGGGAATAATCCAACCCAGTCCTATGCTGTATAGGGGAAGGGCTTTGTCGATGGCTTTTGCTGCCGTTTCGCTGAAACCGAAGGCGGTTTTGTAGGCATCGAGCAGGCCGACCGCCAGTGCGGGCATCATGGTGCAGAAATAGACGATGCGGCTACCGCCGAACAGCCTGTCGGTCAGGGTCAGCAGGATGAGTACGATGGTCAGCGGATAAAGCAGCATGAGCATGGGGACGGAAATCTGCAGGATGGCTGACAGCCCCTTGTTTGCCAAGACGATGGAAACCAGCGTATTGATGATGACGAAGGTTTTATAGGAAATGCCTGGACAGAGGCGGTTGAAGTATTCGGCACACGAAGTAACCAGACCGACCGCCGTGGTCAGGCAGGCTAGCAGTACGATGATGCCCAGCAGCAGGTTGCCGCCCAGTCCGAAATAGTATTGTGCCGATTTCGACAATACCAGCGCACCGTTTTTCTGCAAACCGATTCCCGCCACACTGGTCGCCCCCATATAGCCTATCAGCAGGTAAACCGCAGCAAGGCAGCCTGCAGCCATCAGGCCTGATGTGGCGGTGGTTTTTAGCAGGTCCGAACGGTTGTCGACACCCATGGCACGGACGGCGTCGATAACGATAATGGCAAAGACGAGTGAGGCGAGGGCGTCCATCGTGCCGTAGCCTTCCAAAATGCCTTTAATCATCGGGCGGAGGGCAAAATCGCCTTGTGCGGCGAGCGGTGCTCCGATGGGGTTGAGTGCGGCATAACCGACCAGTACGGCGATGGTCAGCAGGAGTGCGGGCGTCAGGATTTTTCCGATGCGGTCAACCAATTTGCTCGGAGACATCGAAAGCCAGTAGGCCAGGCCGAAAAAAAGCAGGCTGAATACTGCCTGAGCCATATTCGGGGAAAGATTGCCGATCAGCGGTAAAACGCCGATTTCAAAGGAAACCGTCGCCGTCCGGGGCAGGGCGAACAGCGGGCCGATGGCAAGGTAGAGGGAGGCGGCAAACGCTATGCCGTACCAGGGGGCGACACGCGAGGCGAGTGCTTCGACATCACGGGAACCCGAGTAGCCGATGGCGATTACGCCCAATAGCGGTAGGCCTGCTCCGGTCAATAGGAAGCCGAGCATGGAAATCAGCCAGTTTTCTCCTGCCTGTTGGCCGAGATAGGCGGGATAGATGAGGTTGCCTGCGCCGAAAAACAGGGCAAACAGCATCAGTCCGACCGCCCATAATGAGGCTTGGTTTTGTTTGCTTGTCATCATGTTCCTTTTTAAATAGGTCAATCCGGTGTTTCTGTCCCGGTCATGCCGTCTGAAGGCGTTTCTTGATGATTGAGGCTGATTCGGATTTCTCCGAAACCGACTTCCTGCACGATTCTGACCAAGCCTTCCTTTGCAAGCTCTAGCAGCGCGATGAAGTTGACGACCACGTAAGCCGCACCCTGTTCGGGATTGAACAGGTCGTGAAACCTGCATATTCCGTGTCCGTTCAAACGGCGCAGGATTGCCGCCATTTGCGCGCGCACGGAAAGGGTTTCTTGGATTACTTCGTGGCTGCGCGTGTGTTTTGCCCGAGAAAGAATGCCCAACCATGCCCGCGTCAAATCGGCGATGTAAACCTCGGGCAGCTTCGTCTCGACGGCAATTTCCAGCGGTAGGTAAGCCCACGCGAAATCCCGTCCAGCTCGGGGCAGCGCGTCCAAACCCTGCGCCGCCAGCTTCATTTGCTCGTAGGCAAGCAGACGGCGCACCAGTTCGGCACGCGGGTCGGCTTCTTCGTCTTCGACGGCTTCGGTACGCGGCAGCAGCAGGCGCGATTTGATTTCAATCAGCATTGCCGCCATCAAAAGATATTCTGCCGCCAAATCAAACTGGTAGGCTTCCATTTGGGCGATGTAGTGCAGATACTGCCCGGTAATTTCCACCATCGGAATATCGAGAACATCGATATTCTGTTTGCGGATAAGGTAGAGCAGCAGATCCAAAGGGCCTTGAAAACTGCCCAATACGACTTTCAGCGCGTCGGGCGGGATAAACAAATCCTGCGGCAAATCGGTAACGGGTTGGCCGAATACCCATGCGACGGTGTGCTCGGATGGTGCAGATGGGGCAGGGATGGGCGGCATGGCGTGAATCGGTAAGTGGATTTTAATATAAGTTTACAAAAGAAAACAATCTGCCGGCATTCACGCATAATGTGGTCGGGCAGATGTTCAGACGGCATTATAACGGCTTTTAAATGCAAATGTTTTGAAAAGGAGCAGGTTGTGAATACGGTCTTGCTAAAACCTCTTAATTAATATAAATGTCTGAATTTTAAGTTTCTTGAGACAATATAATCAGTACTGGCTCTATCTATATAACCAGTAGCTTCTTTTACTTCAATATTATCTACATTACCGTATATTACAGGTAGCGACCCATAAATGATAAATTTATTCCCCAAAATTTTTTTACTAATTGATATATCATCTTCCATAAGTAATTCAGCGTAATTTTTAGCTCTTACTTGAAATCTAAACAATATTTTTCCTGCGTAAATTCTCGCATATGTGGGAGAGTTTATACCATAATCTTTGTATAGATGAACAATAGAAATACATTGTTCATCTATGCAATAATAAGCTACTTTTTGTTGGTCAAGATAACGGCAATATATGTAATACATACTGCAAAGTATTACCACTAATAATGTAAAACTTGTTCTTAGGATACATATTTTGCGATAACGTATCTTATGGTATATACCATATACTACAAAAAATATCGGAATAAGCATTAGTAATAAAAATGAAAAAATAACTAAATTATTAACGAATTCCATTAAATAGCTCTCCGATACTTGGTATCTTATTAGGAATCATATATTTTATGTTATTTTTTATCCGTATCCTTTTTTGTCCTAAATCATAACCATAGTTTGTTCAAATGCCGTCTGAATCCTGTTTCAGACGGCATTGCTTATTTTTTGCCCGCGATGTGTTCCACCGCCGCCTGTGCGCAATACAGTCCGAACGAAGCGGTAACGAGCATACTTGCACCATAGCCGGCGCATGACAAGCCCTGCGGTGCGGCATCGGCAGAACACGCCGCGCCCGATTGCGGCGGTGTGATGTTTTCGGTTGAGAACACGCACGGCACACGCATTTTTTCCTTAGTATCGCGGCTGAAGCCGTAGCGTTTCCGCAAGGTGTAGCGCAGGTTGGCAAGCAGCGGGTCGTGGGTTACGCGGCTCAAATCGGCGGTTTGGATCAACGCCGGATTTTTTTGTCCGCCTGCGCCGCCGCTGATGATAAAAGGTTGACGGTTTTTCACAAAATAAGCCGCCATTGCCGCTTTGACGCGCATTTGGTCGATCGCGTCGATGACGAAATCAAAACCTTTTCCGAAGTATTCCGGCAAATTGTCTTCGGTAACGAAATCTTCAATTTCAAATACTTCGCATTGCGGATTGATTTGTGTAATACGTTCGCGCAAGGCGGTAACTTTTGCTTTGCCGAAGTCGCCGGTCAGGGCGTGCAGCTGGCGGTTGACATTCGATTCGGCAACGTTGTCCAAATCAATCAAAGTCAAACGTCCGATGCCCGTCCGCGCCAAAGCCTCGACCGCCCACGAGCCGACACCGCCCACGCCGACTACGCAGACGTGTGCCTGTGAAAAGTGCGCCAAGGCAGAGTCTCCGTAGAGTCTGGCGATGCCGCCGAAGCGTCGCGAAGAGGTCAAAGCGTTGTCGGACATGGTCGAATCCTGCAAGATTGCGTCAAATCAAAAAGTGAACGAAAGCCGGCAAAAAATGCCTGACTGCACGGAAGCGGCATATTATACTGGAAAGCGGTCAGGCTGTTCGGCTGTTGTATAAAGCCCGACGGCGGGTCTATAATGAAACGGCGCAAGCTGTCCCTGCGCCCATCCGACAAGACGGCACCGCGAGGCGGTGCAAAAGGAGAATACGATATGTACAAACATCTGGTCGTTGCCGTTGACGGCAGTGAAACTTCCATCAATGCCCTGAAACATGCCGCCGAACTTGCAGGAGTCAACAGCGCGCGCTTGACTTTGGTGCACGTTGCCAATCCTGCCGAATATATGGCACTTGCCCCTGAATTTTTGCAACACGAGAGTTACGAGGCAGCCGCCATTGCACAAGGCAACGAGGTTTTGGATGCCGCCGAGCGCACCGCCCGGGAACTGGGTGTGGAAAATACCGTTAAACACCTGCTGGTTGCCAATAAGGGTGCGCGCGAAATGGCGCAGGACTTGGTCGATTATGCCGATGAAAACGGTGCCGACCTGCTGGTGTTGGGCACGCACGGACGTACTGGGCTGATGCACCTTTTGATGGGCAGTTTCGCCGAAACGGTAATGCGCCAAAGCCACCTGCCGCTTTTGATTATCCGCAGCAAAGCCGAAGAGGCGTAGAAATTTTCAGTTTGAAGGCCTTAAATGTGATTTTTCATATTTAAGGCTTTTTAATTTATCTGTTTTTAACGGGAGGGCAGTATGCCTGATTACATCCGCACCTCACGCGCTGCCGACAGCCTGCGCGATATCAAAATCACCCCTCATTTCCTGCCGCATACGGACGGTTCGTGTCTTATTGAATGCGGTAATACCAAAGTGATTTGTACCGCTTCCATAGATGAAAACGTCCCGCCGTTTTTGCGCGGTAAAAACCAAGGCTGGGTAACGGCAGAATACGGGATGCTGCCTGCGTCCACCGCTTCCCGGATGCGCCGAGAAGCTTCGGCGGGCAAACAGTCCGGGCGCACGCAGGAAATCCAACGTTTGATCGGGCGTTCGTTGCGCGCGGTCGTGGATATGGAAAAACTCGGCGAACGACAAATTTTGATTGATTGCGATGTGATTCAGGCGGACGGAGGCACGCGCACGACTTCGATTACCGGTGCGTTCGTCGCGTTGCAAATCGCCGTCGGAAAATTGCTTTCAGACGGCATATTGACCGAAAATCCCATCCGCGAAGCCGTTGCCGCCGTATCCGCAGGCGTAGTGAACGGCGTGCCGCTTTTGGATTTGGATTATCCCGAAGACTCCGGTTGCGACAGTGATGTGAATATCGTGATGACCGCATCGGGAAAAATCATCGAAATACAGGGAACGGCGGAAGGCGCGCCATTCAGTTTGGAAGAATTGGGCAAACTGATCGGACTGGCCGAACAAGGCATAAGAGAGCTGGTGCGATATCAGCAAAATGCATTGTCCGTTGCTTAATTATTGTCCGTATGCCGTCTGAAAACCGTTCAGACGGCATTTTGTCAAAAATCTGAAAGAACAGGTTTTTTGCTGACCGCTGTCAAACGGCAGGCGGGAAAGCGCAGTCCGTTCTTGAACTTCATGTAAAAAATAGTAATAATAGCCGCTTTTCCAGCAAACTATGCTGCCCGACCAATCCCACACAAGAAAGCACGAAATATGGCGTTAATCGTACACAAATACGGCGGCACATCCGTAGGCTCGCCCGAACGCATTAAAAACGTGGCTAAACGTGTCGCTAAAGCCCGCGCCGAAGGACACGACGTCGTCGTCGTCGTATCCGCCATGAGCGGCGAAACCAACCGCCTAGTTGCGTTGGCGCACGAAATGCAGGAGCATCCCGATCCGCGCGAGCTGGACGTCGTCTTAGCTACCGGCGAACAAGTAACCATCGGCCTTTTGGCAATGGCGTTGAAAGACATCGGCGTGGATGCCAAAAGCTACACGGGCTGGCAGGTTGCCCTCAAAACCGATACCGCCCACACTAAAGCCCGCATCGAAAGCATTGATGACGAAAAAATGCGCGCCGACCTCGCCGATGGTAAAGTCGTCATCGTCGCCGGCTTCCAAGGCATCAGCAGCGAAGGCGATATTTCCACGCTCGGACGCGGCGGTTCCGACACTTCCGCCGTTGCGCTCGCCGCAGCCCTCAAAGCAGACGAATGCCAAATCTATACCGATGTAGACGGCGTTTACACCACCGACCCCCGCGTTGTACCCGAAGCGCGCCGCATGGATACGGTAACGTTTGAAGAAATGATCGAACTGGCCAGCCTCGGTTCGAAAGTTTTGCAAATCCGTTCAGTAGAATTTGCCGGAAAATACAAAGTGCGCCTGCGCGTACTGAGCAGCCTGCAAGACGGCGGCAACGGCACCTTAATTACCTTTGAAGAGGACGACAACATGGAAAGAGCTGCCGTAACCGGTATCGCATTCGACAAAAACCAAGCCCGCATCAACGTGCGCGGTGTGCCCGATAAGCCCGGCGTTGCCTATCAGATTTTGGGCGCGGTCGCCGATGCCAACATCGAAGTCGATATGATTATCCAAAATGTCGGCAGCGAAGGCACAACCGATTTTTCTTTCACCGTACCGCGCGGCGATTACAAACAGACTTTGGAAATCCTGTCGGAACGTCAAGACAGTATCGGCGCGGCCTCTATCGACGGCGACGACACCGTGTGCAAAGTCTCCGCAGTCGGTTTGGGTATGCGTTCGCACGTCGGCGTAGCCGCCAAAATCTTCCGCACGCTCGCCGAAGAGGGCATCAACATCCAAATGATTTCAACCTCCGAAATCAAAGTTTCCGTATTGATTGATGAAAAATATATGGAACTGGCAACCAGGGTATTGCATAAAGCCTTTGATTTGGGCTGATTGCCTGAATCGGTGTCTAATGAGAAACGGCACTGCCTTTATCGGGCAGTGCCGTTTTGTCTGCTGTCTGAACGTTCGGACAGCATATTTTTAATCCTCTCGATGGAGAAAACCATTTCTGCTTTTAAAATTTGTAGCTCATCGTGATTAAAGTTTCAATCGGTAAAAAATTTGAGGCCATCTTAGATAATTAGAATAAGCCCTTGCTTACTAATTGTTTTAAGCGTTAAGCGGCAGGGGCAAAAGGATAATGGCAGGGCAGTGCGGCTTTATGGTCTGAACGGGGCGTATGCCCATTCCCCGGGTTTTAAATCCAAATCAAACAGTTTCAGCCTGCCGCTTGCCACTCTGATCAGACGCAGGCAGGGATAGCCCGCCTTGGCGGTCATTCGCCTGACTTGGCGGTTTTTGCCCTCAGAAATGGTAATTTCAATCCAAAAATCGGGAACGGTTTTGCGGACGCGTATCGGCGGGATGCGCTCCCATAACGAATCTGCTTCTCTGTGTTTCAAGATGCGGACGCTTGCCGGACGGGTAACGAAACCGCCTAAGTCTATCCCTTTTCTTAAACTTTCCAACCGGGTTTCGTCGGGTACGCCCTCTAGTTGCGCCCAGTAGGTTTTGGGGTGTTTGAATTTGGGGTCGGTAATTTGTGCCTGAAGTCTGCCGTCGTCGGTCAGCAGAAGCAGCCCTTCGCTGTCGGTGTCGAGCCGTCCGGCGGGGTAGAAGCTGGGCAGATCGATGAAGTCTTTGAGGCTTTTGTGTTTTTCGTGCGGTGAAAATTGGCAGATAACGCCATAGGGTTTATTGAAGATGATGAGGTTTTTCATGGTTGGTCTATAGGGGCTTGATGTCGGATATTGTAGCTGTTTGCCTTTTGGTGTGGAACTTCAAGATAAAATGCCGTCTGAAATTGGTTTCAGACGGCATTTGTTTCAAGCAGGCTTAACAGCAGCGTCCGCCGTTTGCGCCGCAGCGGCGTTTGCGGCAATAGTCTTGAAACTGCAGCTTGGTCATCACGGGGGCGTTGGGATTATGTTTGCGTTGTTGTGCAACGTAGTTTTCATAATCGGGTACGCCCGCCATCAAGTTTGCCGTCAGCTTGATGGTTTTCCACCAAGACGCGAGCTTATGCTTCACTTTGTACCTCCGGCTGTTTGCCGTCGCGGTACACCGCGGGGATTTCTTTGGCGGTCGGCCAGCCGACTTTGCGTGCTTTGAGGGCGGTACGCAAACCGTACGCGGCGACAATCACGACAACCGACAAGAAGAGGATGGTCAGACCGGCATTAATCTTGTCGTTGAAGATGATTTGCGCCATTTCGCCGATGTCTTTAGCGGGCGCAAGGACTTCGTTTTTAGCCAATGCGTCGCTGTATTTGCCGGCGTGGGCAAGGAAGCTGACGCGCGGGTCGCTGTGGAACAGTTTTTGCAGACCGGCGTAGCAGGTTACAAACAGTACGCCGACGGCGGGAACGAGCGCAACCCAGACATAACGGTCGCGTTTCATCTTAATCAGCACAACGGCACACATAATCAAGGCTACGCCCGCCAGCATTTGGTTGGCGATGCCGAACAAAGGCCAGAGCGAGTTGATGCCGCCCAGAGGGTCGGTTACGCCGGTGTAGAGGAAGTAGCCCCACAATGCCACGGCGAAGAAGGTCGCAATCAGGTTGGCGGGGATGGAGTCGGTGTTGCCGAAAGGTTTGTAGAAGATACTGCCCAAGTCTTGAATCATAAAACGTGCGACGCGCGTACCGGCATCGACGGCGGTCAGGATGAACAAGGCTTCAAACAACAGGGCGAAGTGATACCAGAATGCCATCATGGCTTCGCCCGGAATCAGACGGCTCATAATGTGTGCCATACCGACTGCGAGGGTAGGTGCACCGCCTGCACGGGAAAGGATGGTGTTTTCGCCCACTTCTTTAGCGGTGTGCAACAGGGTTGCGGCATCGACAGGGAATTGCAGCTTGGTGGTAATCACTTCGGCGGCGGTATTGGCATCCGTACCGATCAGGGCGGCTGGGCTGTTCATGGCGAAGTACACGCCGGGATCGAGCGAAGCGGCGGCGGCAAGGGCCATAATGGCTACGAAACTTTCCATCAACATACCGCCGTAACCGATCATACGGACGTGGGTTTCGTTTTCCAGCATTTTCGGCGTGGTGCCGGAAGAAATCAGCGCGTGGAAGCCCGAAACCGCACCGCAGGCGATGGTAATGAACAAGAACGGGAACAATGCGCCTGAGAATACTGGGCCGGAACCGTCGATAAAGTGGGTTACGGCAGGCATTTGCAAAGCGGGATTGACGATGACGATACCCAAAGCCAAGGCCGCAATCGTACCGATTTTCAGGAAGGTGGAGAGATAGTCGCGCGGAGTGAGCAGCAACCATACGGGCAATACGGAGGCGACAAAGCCGTAAATCATAATCGCCCAAGTGAGCTGGATGCCGTCAAGGTCGAACCAATGCCCGATGGAACTTTTCGCCACATCTTCGCCGTAAATTACCGCCAGCATCAGCAAAATAAAGCCGACGATGGAAATCTCGCCGATTTTGCCCGGACGGATATAGCGCGTGTAAATACCCATAAACAGCGCAATCGGCATCGTTGCTGCAATGGTGAACGTACCCCAAGGGCTGTGAACCAATGCTTTTACGACAATCAACGCCAACACCGCCATAATGATGACCATAATCATCAAAATACCGATGGAGGCAATCACGCCGGGGACAGTGCCGAGTTCCTGTTTCACAATATCGCCCAAAGACTTACCGTCACGGCGCATAGAAACAAACAGTACCATCATATCCTGTACGGCACCGGCAAATACCACGCCGAAGATAATCCACAAAGTACCGGGCAGATAACCCATTTGCGCTGCTAAAACCGGACCGACCAAAGGGCCCGCGCCCGCAATCGCGGCAAAGTGGTGTCCGAACAATACGCCTTTGTGCGTCGGAACGTAGTCCAAGCCGTCGTTGTGGCGTTCTGCCGGAGTCAGGCGGTTAGGATCGAGCCGCATTACGCGGTTGGCGATGTAGAGGCTGTAAAAACGGTAGGCGATGCAGTAAACGGATATGGCGGCGGTGACCATCCATACTGCGCTGACCTGTTCGCCTCGGCTGAGAGCCAGAGTGGTAAAGGATGCTAAGCCGACCAGTACCACTATGCCCCAAATGAGGAAGGTTTTGAGTGATTTCATCGAATAAATCCTTATCTCACACTGTCGGAATATGCCTGAACGGCGGGAAACGGCCGACCGCCTGCCGGCACGGGCACAAACCGGAGTCTGAATGATTGACGAAGTATGAAACAGTGCGCTTGTCGGGATTTGTGCCTTATGCCCGCATCAAACAGTGCAGGGATGCGGGCGCACAAAACGTTAAACGCCGAATAGGATTTTAACGCAAATTAGCACACTGATAGCGGTTTTTACTTGGAATTTGGAAAAAATTTACATTTTTCCGGCTAGCGGGCAGGTTCAGACGGCATCGTCAGGCAAAAGGCGGAGCCGGAAGACGGGTAAAGAAGGGGCGCGCAATCCGGATTATTGATTCATCGTGTTTCCTTTTCGGTTGAACCTCAGCCCTTTGGGGCGGTAGAATCAGACTTTATTTTGGGGGCGCAACCCCTTCCGAATCAGGACGGCACATAGGGCGGTGCTTTATGTGTCGTCCTGTGTGTTGAAACATATTTTCTTTTTATTTGGGAGCTTTTATGAATATCAGGTTTTTCGCACTGACCGTGCCGGTTTTGTCTTTGGCGGCCTGTGCCGTGCCGGAGGCGTATGATGGCGGCGGACGCGGGCATATGCCGTCCGTTCAAAACCAAGCCCGCCCGGCAGATTTTCGGGCATTTTCCTGCGAGAACGGTTTGTCTGTGCGCGTCCGCCGTTTGGACGGCGGCAGAATCGCGTTGCGGTTGGACGGCAGGCGTGCCGTCCTCTCTTCCGACGTTGCCGCATCCGGCGAACGCTATACCGCCGAACACGGTTTGTTCGGAAACGGAACCGAGTGGCATCAGAAAGGCGGCGAAGCCTTTTTCGGCTTTACCGATGCCTACGGCAATTCGGTCGAAACTTCCTGCCGCGCCCGTTAAACGGGGCAGCCTGTTTGAACCGCCGTCCGGATTTTTCGGACGGTTTTTTGTGTCGGATTTGTTTTGCAGTTCGGTCTCCAGCAGGGTTCGGGCTTCCTGATACCGTTCGTAACTTCGGGTATTGCCGAGTTTGTCGGTAACGGCCGCTGTGGCTTGGGTGGCGTTTTTACCAAACTCTTGTGTTACTTCCCTTTGTAGGTCAATCTCTTTGGCAACCGCGTCTTTGTCAAAGCTGTTTTTCGGACGGCCTGAGTGTTGTTTTACAGGAAAGTAAAGGCCATCTGAAAGGGTTTACCAGCTTTCAGACGGCCTTTTGAATTCATACAAGCTATGGCTTGCTTATATTTATAATTGTATAAATTTCCAATAATCTCGTCCTTCAATTTTCCAGTAACAGAATTCGTCCGGTATTAAATACCCAAAATCCATCGCTTTTGAAAACCAGCCATCATAGACATAATCTTCATGACATCTGTCCCAATCCATATGTAAGTACACTTCAGTGTCAAAATTGACATAGAATAAAGGCAGCCTCGAGGAAATCTGATTGATTTTTAAGAAATCACTTTGCTGTCCAGAGTCTGAGATAGGATCATTGTACGACAGCTTGTTCTCGACAACGGAATATAACCTTACCGCTTCAGCAGAAGTAAATCCCTGAAACATCAGTTCCTTCAATTCATCCTTTTTTAATTCAATGACTGAATCTGATTGAAGATAGCTTTCAAAATTGTCCTTAGTTAATTGCCAGATGCCGTTTCGGTAATAACAACTATTCATTTCATCCTGATATTGTTCTAACGTAATATTCCCGTTTTTAAAATCAAAATCTAGATATAATTTCATGTTTAATATGAAATTTTCCTTATAATCAATCAAATAATATATATTTTTCTTGTGGACAAAAATAGATATGCATTGAATGTACTCAAAAATGTTATCCAATAATTCAGATTTAAATTTCTCAATCTTTTTCATATTTGCCAAATTCCTTAATAACTTTATCTTCAGCAAGCCGTAGCCCATATTAAATCTGCAGGTAAGGTGTGGTACGCACGCCAGTGAACTTGAGTCTAATAAAAGGTCGTCTGAAACATTTTTCCGGCTTTCAGACGGCCTTTTGCCAAATATTATCGGCAGCGGCTCAATGCCAACTTTAAACCTGCTCCGATTTCTTCAGGACTGTTATCCAATGATAAAATTACATCGTCTGCATCAATAGCATCCCACGCTTCCGGCTTGACATGGCGGCTCGGGCTGATTTTCAGGCAGCCGTTGTGCAGCCAAATATCCACGCTCATCATGTTTTTAAATAGGGCGTGTCTGGTTTTATAGCCCAAGTTCCCGCATAGGTTGGCAACCCAATCCTCATAGCGTTGCCGAATTTTTTCGGTATCAAAAAAATCTTGGTCTTCTGGACTGTCATAAACGAAAGTCCTGCTGTTTGCCAACGCTTGCAAGACCGTCGTGCCTAAAGTTTCATTGTCGGTATCCAATGGCAGGATATGGGGGGGATATAGGTGGTCTATTGCCGTTAACCCCAAACCTGAACATGTTTGAACAATCAGAGCTTCTTCATTCGCATCAAAAACTGCCCAATAATTTTGATTCTGTTTAAAAATCATTATTTGATCTCCGTAATTTTGACTGTAATGTTTAGATTTTTGCCATACTCTACCACGCGTTGCAACTGCAATCTTTGCTCCTTATATATTGCACCCCATCAAAGGGCTGCATTACTTTTCTTTCTAAAGATTACTATCGTATAAAAAGTATTTTTCTTAAGTGATAGGGATTGCGCCCGCGCCATATTCAGACACCGCCCGGATGTTGCGCTTCCCGATCGGATGTTTCAGACGGCATCGGAAGGGTTTGCGGTTTTGGAATATGAAGATGATAATGTCCGTGAGATTGACGGCATTTGAAAGCGGTTATCCCGCATATCGGAGGACACGAAATGAACGAATATTCCCAATTAATCAAGCATCCCGATATTTCCCTTTCCCCGATTTCAGACGGCATCGGGATCGGCAATCCGGCGACGGGCGAAATTTTGGCGTATGTCCGCAAAACGGATTCGGACAAGCTGAAAAAACTGATTCAAAAAGCAGCTGCGGCACAAAAATTATGGGCGGCGAAAACCGCTTTGGAACGCGCCGACATATTGTGGCGTTGGTATTTTTTAGTTAAAGAAAACAAGGAAGCACTGGCGCGCCTGATGACGATGGAGCAGGGCAAAAGCCTGACCGAGGCGCGCGGCGAAATTGATTATGCGGCTTCGTTTGTGCGCTGGTTTGCCGAAGAGGCGCGGCGGATTGACGGCGATGTGCTGACAAGCGTGAAAGCATCGCAAAAACTGGTCGTGTTGAAACAGCCTGTCGGCGTTACCGCCACGATTACGCCGTGGAACTTCCCGTCTGCGATGATTGCACGCAAGGCCGCGCCTGCTTTGGCGGTGGGCTGCGCGATGATAGTCAAACCTGCGTCGCTCACTCCTTTGAGTGCGTATGCATTGGCTGTACTGGCTTACGAGGCTGGCGTACCGCAGGATTTGTTGCCTGTCGTCAGTGGTAGTGCTTCGGAAATCAGCCATGAATTTGCTACGAACCCGACTGTACGCAAAATCAGCTTTACCGGCTCAACCGAAGTCGGTGCGAAAATTTTTGCCGACAGTGCGGCGGACATTAAAAAGCTCAGCTTGGAACTGGGCGGCAATGCGCCGTTTATCGTGTTTGACGATGCCGATTTGGACAAAGCTGTCGAAGGTGCGCTTGCCAGCAAGTTCCGTAACAGCGGTCAGACCTGCGTCTGCACCAACCGCGTTTACGCCCAATCGGGCATTTACGACGTATTTTGCCGAAAATTGAGTGAAAAAGCAGCTGCGCTCAAATTGGGCAACGGCTTGGACGAAGGCGTGAACCAAGGACCGCTGATTGAGGAAAAAGCGGTAGAAAAAGTCGAACAGCACATCGCCGACGCGCTCTCCAAAGGTGCAAGTTGTCTGACCGGCGGCAAACGCAGCACGTTGGGTGGAACGTTTTTTGAGCCGACTGTTTTAAGCGGCGTTACGACGCAAATGGCGGTGGCGCGCGAGGAAACCTTCGGGCCGTTGTGTCCGGTGTTCCGTTTTGAAACCGAAGCCGAAGTCATCGAGGCTGCGAACAATACGGAATACGGTTTGGCGGCTTACCTTTATACGGCTGATACCGCCCGCCAATGGTGCGTCGGCGAAGCATTGGAATACGGTATGGTCGGCATCAATACGGGCTTAATCAGTAATGAAGCGGCACCGTTCGGCGGCGTGAAACGCAGCGGTTTGGGACGTGAAGGCAGCAAATACGGTGCGGACGAATATTTAGAATTAAAGTATATGTGCATTGATGTCGGGTGAAGGATGCCGTCTGAACGGCAGGTTTTCAGACGGTGCCGCATTTTAAGCAGTCTGTATCTGTTGTACAATGCGCCCTGTTTTTACGGTTATTTTTGATTTGAATTAAGATATGATGGAAAACGGAAAAACAGTCTCGAGATGGCGTTTTGCCTTGAAAAGTGCGGGCTGGCATCTCTTAATCAGCCTATCGGTTGCAGGACTGGCGGCATTGCTGGTTTTTAAGGTTTGGTATCCTTATCCTTATGCCGAGCTGACGGGAGGGCTGTCGCTTTATCAGCTGGTGGTGGCTGTCGATATCGTATGCGGCCCGCTGTTGACGCTGATATTGTCCAGTCCGGAAAAGACAAGCAGGGCGCGGATTGTGGATTTTTCCCTGACCGGCGCGATTCAGCTTGCCGCATTGGCGTACGGTTTGCACAGCGTTTCTTTGGCGCGCCCCGTGATAGAGGCGTTTGAAAAAGACAGGATTAATATTGTAACCGCCGCCGAAGTGGCGGTTGAAGATTTGCACAAAGCGCCGGAAGGGCTGCAAAGCCTGTCGTGGTTCGGCATCCGCCGCGTCGGGCTGAAAGAGCCAGATACGGAGGACGAACAAAACAAAACCTTGGATTTGTCTATGCAGGGCATAGAGCCGAGTATGCGCCCGGACCGGTGGCTGCCGTATTCCCGCCAAGAGGCGGAGAAAATCCGTAAGGCGATGAAGCCGCTGAAAAAATTGGCAGATGCGAGAAAAATCGCCGTTGCCGATATTTTGAAGCAGGCAGATATTTCCGAAGATAAAGACTGGTATTTCCTGCCCTTTACCGGCAGCAGGCAGAAAGATTGGATTGTGGTGCTGGACGCGCAGGGAAATGCCCGGGGCTACGCGCCGATAGACGGCTTTATCGCCGACTGAACCCGATGCCGTCTGAAACCAGCGTTCAGACGGCATCCCTAATATGCCGGACATTGCAAACACAACGGCAGCCTTGCCGCCGCCGTACTGTCGAGGAACACGAAAATCATGGATTTCAGTTGGTTGGCAGAACCGCATACCTGGATAGGTTTTGCCACGCTTTTGGTGTTGGAAGTTGTATTGGGGATAGACAACCTTGTCTTTGTGGCGATTTTGGCAAACAAGGTCCAGCCCGCACGGCGCGACCGCGCACGGATTACCGGGCTGGGGCTGGCAGTCGTCATCCGCATCATTATGCTTGCTTTTATGGCGCACATCATCACGCTGACTGAGCCGCTGTTCCAAATCGGCGGCCTCGACGTTTCCGGTAAGGACATGATTATGCTCGCGGGCGGTATTTTCCTGCTTTACAAAGCCACCACCGAACTGCACGAACGCCTCGAAGGACATAACCGGTTTACCGTTTCCGACAACCAAAAAAAACACGCGCCGTTTTGGGGCGTGGTCGCGCAAATCCTGATACTGGATGCCGTGTTTTCCATCGATTCGGTCATCACCGCCGTGGCGATGGTCGATCATATCGTCGTGGCGATGGGCGCGGTCGTCGTCGCGATGGCGGTGATGATTTCCGCCAGCAAACTCTTGACCGAATTTGTGGACATGCATCCCACCGTCGTGATGCTCTGCCTTGGTTTTTTGTTGATGATCGGTTTCAGCCTGATTGCCGAAGCCTTCCATTTCCACATTCCCAAAGGCTACCTCTACGCCGCCATCGGCTTCTCGATTTTAATCGAACTGTTTAACCAGATTTCCCAGCGCAACAGCCGCAAAAACGACTACATCGGCAGCTCTTGGCGCAAGCGCACCGCCGAAAACGTCTTGGGTATGATGGGCATACGCGAAAGCGTGCTTGCCGACGTGGGCGGCGAATCCGGGGACGACGCGCATTTTGAAGAAAACGAAAAATCGATGATACGCAGCGTGCTGACGCTTGCCGAACGCCCGATTATGGGGGTGATGATCCCACGCCGCGACATCGAACGGCTGGACATTTCCCAAAGCCGCGAAGAACAGTATGCCCAACTGCAAAACACGCCTTACAGCCGCTTGCTCGTTGTCGGTAAGGCGGGCGTGGACGAACCTTTGGGCTACATCAACAAAAAAGACCTGCTGTCCCAACTGCTCGAAACAGGGGAACTCAACATTCAGACGGCATTGCGCCAGCCGCTCGTCCTGCCCGACGGCACGACCGCCTTGGGCGCGCTCGAACTCTTCCGCCAAAGCAGCGCGGATTACGCCCTCGTCGTGGACGAGTTCGGCGCGGTATTGGGCATGGTAACCATGAAAGACCTGCTCGAAACCATCGCAGGCGAGTTCCCCGAAGAATTTGAGCGCGAAGAAGAACCAGCCGTTCAGGGGAATCCCGATGAAAGCCTGACGGTGGAAGGCGCGTTGGAATATGTGGAGCTGGCATCCCAACTCCATCTGCAGCAGCAGGAGGAAGATGCCGATTTCCATACGGTTGCCGGGCTGATTATGGAAGAATTGCAAACCATCCCCGATGTCGGTGATTTTGCCGATTTTCACGGCTGGCGGTTTGAAGTGGTCGAAAAAGAAGGGCAGCGCATCGAGCGGGTCAAAATCACCAAATTGCCCGAAGAATAAGTATTCAGGATAGAAAATGAACGTTTTGATTTCCAACGACGACGGCTACCTCTCCGAAGGTATCGCCGTTTTGGCGCGCGTTACGGCGGAATTTGCCAACGTCAGGGTGGTTGCGCCCGAACGCGACAGGAGCGGGGTCAGCAATTCGCTGACGCTGGAACGCCCTTTGCAGTTGAAACAGGCGCAAAACGGGTTCTACTACGTCAACGGCACGCCGACCGACTGCATCCACATCGGGCAGTCTGTATTTTCGGATTTTCAGGCCGATTTTGTCTTTTCGGGCATCAACCGGGGCGCGAATATGGGGGACGACACGCTTTATTCGGGGACGGTTGCGGCGGCAACCGAAGCCTACCTTATGGGCATACCCGCCGTGGCGTTTTCCTTAAACGACGCTTCCGGACGCTATTGGGCAACCGCAGAAAAGGCACTGTGGACATTGTTGGCGCATTTTTTCAAAAACCCCCCGCAGTCCCCCATTTTGTGGAACATCAATATCCCCGCCGTCGCGCAGGAAGATGTGCGGGGCATTAAAATCGCCCGTTTGGGCAGGAGGCATCACGGTCAGAACGTCATCCCCGCGCGCAATCCGCGCGGCGAACAGATTTATTGGATAGGGCCGGTCGGCGAAGTTTCCGATCGGGAAGAGGGGACGGATTTCGGTGAATGCGGCGCAGGTTTCATTACCGTAACGCCGCTGCAAATCGACCTGACCGCCTATCCGGACATGGCGGAAACGGCGGCGTTCTGGCATACGGACTGACCGTTTTATCAAATACCGTCGGGCTTTGCGCTTGAGAAGAACGCGCATTTTTATTATGATATACCGCATTCAGGCTATATATCGGAACATGAAGGTTATCTTATGTTGAAACAAACGACACTTTTGGCAGCTTGTACCGCCGTTGCCGCTCTGTTGGGCGGTTGCGCCACCCAACAGCCTGCTCCTGTCATTGCAGGCAATTCAGGTATGCAGACCGTACCGTCTGCGCCGGTTTACAACCCCTATGGCGCAACGCCGTACAATGCCGCTCCTGCCGCCAACGATGCGCCGTATGTGCCGCCCGTGCAAACTGCTCCGGTTTACACGCCTCCTGCTTATGTTCCGCCGCCTGCACCTGCCGTTTCGGGTACATATGTTCCTTCTTACGCACCCGTCGACATCAACGCGGCGACGCATACTATTGTGCGCGGCGACACGGTGTACAACATTTCCAAACGCTACCATATCTCTCAAGATGATTTCCGTGCGTGGAACGGGATGGCGGATAATACGCTCAGCATCGGTCAGGTCGTGAAGGTCAAGCCGGCAGGATATACCGCACCGAAAACCGCAGCCGTAGAAAGCAGGCCCGCCGTGCCAGTATCCGTACCAATCCCTGTGAAACCCGCCGCGCAACCGCCCGTGCAGTCTGCGCCGGCATCCGTACAGGCCGCGCCGCAACCTGCCGCTCCTGTTGTAGAAAATAAAGCAGTTTCTGCTCCTGCGCCAGCTGTTTCACAGGCTTCTGCCTCTTCGTCATCCGGCACGCGTACGGTTGCCGGCATTGTTTGGCAGCGTCCGACGACGGGCAAAGTGATTGCCGATTTCGGCGGCGGCAACAAGGGTGTCGATATTGCAGGAAATGCGGGACAACCCGTTTTGGCGGCGGCTGACGGCAAAGTGGTTTATGCCGGTTCCGGTTTGAGGGGATACGGAAACTTGGTCATCATCCAGCATAATTCTTCCTTCCTGACCGCATACGGGCACAACCAAAAATTACTGGTCGGCGAGGGCCAGCAGGTCAAACGCGGGCAGCAGGTCGCTTTGATGGGCAATACCGATGCTTCCAGAACGCAGCTTCATTTCGAGGTGCGGCAAAACGGCAAACCGGTTAACCCGAACAGCTATATCGCGTTCTGACTTTCTGCCTGAAATCAAGTTGGAAATGCCGTCTGAAAGGTCTTCAGACGGCATTTTTGTTTTTGGCGGCTGTGTTTTCAAATCATTCAGAAGGGATAAGGCGTATAAATTTGTTTGACTGTGTTTGGGTATAGTGGATTAACAAAAATCAGGACAAGGCGACGAAGCCGCAGACAGTACAAATAGTACGGCAAGGCGAGGCAACGCCGTACTGGTTTGAATTTAATCCACTATATTTGCTTGATTTCATCTGTTTGCAATGGAAACGGATGGCGCGATGTGCCTGTCTTTTAGACGGCATAGTCCGCCGTCAGCAGCCGCAGGACACGTCTTCGGAGGCTTGCAGGCTGATGTTTCTGCGTTTTTTCGCTTTTTCGTAGCGGCAGCGTTGGCGGTCGGTCAGGATTTCCAGCGGGGGGACGGGGACGGGTTTGCCGTCTTTGACCGCAACCATCGTGAAGTAGCAGCTGTTGGTATGGCGGATTTCGCCGGTGCGGATGTTTTGTGCTTCGACGCGGATGCCGATTTCCATCGAGGTGCGTCCCGTGTAGTTGACGGCGGCGTAAAAGGTAACCAAATCGCCGATGTGGATGGGTTCTTTAAACAGGACTTTGTCAACCGACAGGGTAACGCAATAATTGCCGCTGTAACGGCTGGCGCAGGAATAGGCGACTTGGTCGAGCAGGAGCAGGAGTTCGCCGCCGTGTACGTTGCCGCTGAAATTGGCGGTGTCCGGCATCATCAATTCGGACATAATGAGTTCGTGGGAAGGCAGTTGGCGTTGTTGTGTCATAGTGTACCTGTTTTTAAGAAAGGGTGTTTTGAAATGGGTGCGCGAAAATTTTAGGGAATGGGGAAGTGGAATTCAAGCTAAAAAAAGCTATGATGGGATAGTTTGCAGAAATGGGCCGCCGATGCCGTCTGAAGCCTTCAGACGGCATTTTGTTCAGGAAAGCCAAAAACGGAAAACCAAGAAAAACACGAGTGCCAATACGCCCGCCCAGACGGCGAGCATGAATCCGGCAACCGCCCGGCCCATACGGTAAACCGGGTTTTTGCGTTCGTCTTCAAGGAGAGGGTTGTGGGTTTTTTCGGGTTGTTCGGACATTTTGTTCTCAATCGGAAAAGTTGGAAACGGGCGTAAGGTTACGTTGCCGTGCAAAAAGATTCAAGAAGGAAGATCAGCAGCCGTCTTCCCAATTTTCGTCCCAAGCGTGTTTCAATGCCGTCTGAACGGTATCGGCATCGAATCCGCGATAGGCGAGGAAACGCGCTTGTTTTTGTTTTTCTTTAAGGTCGGCGGCGGGCTGTTTGAATTTTTTACGCAACACGGCTATGGCGGCTTGTTTTTCGCTTGAGCGGTCGGGAAGCAGCTTGCGGCTGGTTTCTTCATCTATGCCCTGTTGCGCCAAAGCCTGTTTCAGCCTCAATGAACCGTGTTTTCGGCTTTTGCTGCGGATATAGGCTTCGGCGTAGCGTAAATCCGATTGCCAGTTGCGTTCGGCAAATTCGTTTAACACGTTTTCCAACTCCTCTTCGCTTTCGGCGTGCGGTGCAAGTTTGCGCTTTAGACCGAGTCGGCTGACTTCTTGGCGCGAGAGGATGTCCATCGCGCGGGCGCGTAGGGATTTTTGGGGTTTCATAGCGGTGGTTTCGGCGTGCGGCAGGTTTCAGACGGCATAGCGTGCCGTCCGAATGCCTACTCTTCTTTATTTTTCTGCGGTTGCAGGTTTTCGTAAATTTCGGGCAACGAGCCGATAATCCAGTCGGGACGGGTCGCATCGTCTTGCGAGAGCAGCGTCATATCGCCGTAACCGAAGGTAACGCCGACGCTCAGGCAGCCGGCGGCTTTGGCGGCGATAATGTCGTTGCGCGAGTCGCCGACCATAATCATATTGGCGGCATCGATGCCTAACACTTCGGCGGCGTGCCGCAGCGGCAGCGGGCTTGGTTTTTTCTCGGGCAGGCTGTCGCCGCCGAGTATCAGGCTGAAGTAGTCGGCAAGTCCGAGCTGTTTCAACAGTTCGACGGCAAGGATTTCGTTTTTGTTGGTAATGACTGCCAGCGGGATGCCCAAAGATTTGAGCAATGCCAGCCCGGCTGCGGTTTCGGGATAGGGGCGGGTGAAGACGCTCAAATGGTCGCGGTAGTATTTCATATAGGATACGAAACCTTTTTCCCACAGTTCGGAATCGGCTTCGCGGTCGCGGTCGTTGGTGAGGACGCGGTGAACCAGTTTGCCGATGCCGTCGCCGACGTAGCTTTCGACCACCTTGGCGGGCAGCGGTTTCATACCGAGCTGTTCCAACATCGCTTCTGCGGCGGCGGCAAGGTCGGGGACGGAATCGCACAGTGTGCCGTCCAAATCGAAGGCGACGGCTTGGACGTGTTCGATGGCTGCATTCATAATCCGGTTTCCTGTCGGGTTGAAAGGGTTTATTTTAACATCGTTTGCACAGGGCTTCTAATGTATAGATTGTTAACAATCGCAACAGGTTTTGCAGGCGGTATTTTCGGATTTCGGGGAGGAATCGGGCAAGGGTTTGAAATCCCGGCGATGTTCCAATTAAATTTTTAAAAAATAAAAGGATGCCTATATCTTTATTTAATTGGACATTTGCTTTTCGGACGCGGAGGCTGCTTTTTCAGGCGGAGTCCGGGCTGATTCCGTGCGGCTTGAAAAATAAAATCATATATAGATTAATCAAATCGGGCTTATGCCGACTACACGCTATTACATTTTGTCGGGAAATTGGTTATAGTAATGAGCGGAATGCACGCCCCTGAAAATCTTTTTGTGAAAAGGAAGCAAAATGTCTGATGCCGTTGCAAAAGAAACCCTCAATCCGTTTGAAATCGCGCGAAAACAGGTCAAAACCGCCTGCGACCGGCTGAAAACCGATCCGGCCGTTTATGAAATCCTGAAGAGTCCGACCCGCGTGTTGGAAGTCAATTTCCCCGTCAAACTCGACGACGGCACGGTCAAAACCTTCACGGGCTACCGTTCGCAACACAACAACGCCGTCGGCCCCTATAAAGGCGGCGTGCGCTTCCATCCCGGTGTGAATTTGGACGAAGTCAAAGCCCTGTCGATTTGGATGACCATCAAATGCTGCGTGGCCGGCATTCCTTACGGCGGCGGCAAAGGCGGTATTACCTTGGATCCGCGCGATTATTCCGAAGCGGAACTGGAACGCATCGCACGCGCTTATTCCGAAGCCATTTCTCCGCTAATTGGCGAGAAAATCGATATTCCCGCACCTGATGTGAACACCAACGGCAAAATTATGTCTTGGATGGTTGATGCCTATGAAAACGTGGTGAAACATTCTGCACCGGGCGTATTTACCGGCAAACCGGTTGAGTTCGGCGGCTCTTTGGCGCGTACCGAGGCTACCGGTTACGGCGTGAACTTCGCCGCCGTCCAAGCCTTGGAAAAACTGGGCAAAGATGTGAAAGGCGCGACTTACGCCATTCAAGGTTTCGGTAATGTGGGCTACCACACCGGTTACTATGCGCATCAATCTGGTGCGAAAGTCGTTGCGGTTTCTACTGTCGATGTCGCCATCTACAACGAAAACGGCTTGGATATGGAAGCTTTGTTTAAAGAATTCCAAGAAAAAGGCTTCATCACCAACGAAGCCGGTTACGGCAAGGAAATTACCAACGCCGAACTTTTGGCTTTGGATGTGGACGTACTTGCCCCTTGCGCGTTGGAAAACCAACTGACTTCCGAAAACGCCGGTAAAGTCCGCGCGAAAATCGTGGTTGAAGGCGCAAACGGCCCGACTACGCCCGAAGCCGACGTTATTTTGCGTCAAAACGGCGTATTGGTCGTGCCCGATATTCTGGCGAACTGCGGCGGCGTGGTCGTTTCCTATTTTGAATGGGTGCAAAACCTGCAAGGCTATTATTGGGAGTTTGACGAAGTTCAGGAAAAAGAAACCGTCGTCCTGCGCCGCGCGTTCCGCGATATTTGGAACTTGGCTCAAGAATACGATGTCGACCTGCGTACCGCTTCTTACATGATGAGTATCCGTCGTGTTGAAAAAGCGATGAAGCTGCGCGGTTGGTATTGATGTTTGAACAAAAAATGCCGTCTGAAGCCTTCAGACGGCATTTTTGTGTGGACGGAATGAATGGTGCGGATGACCGATTTGGAAGGTTAAAGTCGAGTAGTTCGCCTGTTTTTGACACACGGTTTGATCGGGGAAGTCGGCTTTGTGTTCGACACTGGCTTTCCAGAAGCCTTGGCGCAAAGGGATGATGTCTACTTCTCCTTTGCCGTCTGTGCTGTCGGAGAAAGCCTGTGCTTCGGTGCTGATAAATAAATTATTGTCTGATATATGGTTTTTGAGAAATTAAAAAGCCGGTTGGGTGTAACGGGCTTGTCTGATAAGATGGCAAAATTTTTGAATGGAGAGAAAAGATGCCTTATGTCAATATTAAAGTAACCGGCGGCAAGGAAGCACCGGATGCCGCGCAAAAAGCGGAGCTGATACAAGGTGTAACGGAATTGTTGCGCCGCGTGTTGGGCAAAAATCCCGAAACAACGGTTGTCGTGATTGACGAAGTGGATACTGATAACTGGGGCATAGGCGGCAAAAGCGTCAGCGAACGGCGCAAAGAGGGCAGGTGAAAAGCCTAAAAAACCCTGCCCTGATGCTTTAAATTCCGCGTGAAAAAGAGTACATTCCCACCCATTGCCCAAAATTTACGGAACACATTATGGATAAGTTTCCCAAGTCTGCAAAGCTCGACCACGTCTGCTACGACATACGCGGGCCGGTTCACAAAAAAGCCCTTCAGTTGGAAGAGGAGGGCAACAAAATCCTCAAGCTCAATATCGGTAACCCTGCGCCGTTCGGCTTTGAAGCCCCTGATGAAATCTTGGTCGATGTCATCCGCAACCTGCCGACTTCGCAAGGCTATTGCGATTCCAAAGGGTTGTATTCCGCCCGTAAAGCCATTGTTCACTACTATCAGACCAAAGGTTTGCGCGACATCACGGTAAACGACGTTTACATCGGCAACGGCGTGTCCGAGCTGATTACGATGTCTATGCAGGCGTTGTTGAATGACGGCGACGAAATCCTGATTCCCGCGCCCGACTACCCTTTGTGGACGGCGGCGGCAACGCTTGCGGGCGGTATGGTACGCCATTATCTGTGCGACGAAGAAAACGGCTGGTTTCCCAACCTTGCCGATATGGAAGCCAAAATCACGCCCAAAACCAAAGCCCTCGTCGTCATCAATCCCAATAACCCGACAGGCGCGGTGTACAGCAGGGAAATCCTGCTGGAAATCGCCGAACTGGCGCGCAAACACGGTTTGATTATTTTCGCCGACGAGATTTACGACAAAATCCTCTACGACGGCGCGGTTCACCACCACATCGCCGCGCTTGCCCCCGACCTTTTGACGGTAACGTTCAACGGTTTGTCCAAAGCCTACCGCGTTGCCGGCTTCCGCCAAGGCTGGATGGTGCTCAACGGGCCGAAACATCATGCAAAAGGTTACATCGAGGGTTTGGATATGCTCTCGTCCATGCGCTTGTGTGCCAATACGCCGATGCAGCACGCGATTCAGACGGCATTGGGCGGTTATCAGAGCATCAACGAATTCATTTTGCCCGGCGGGCGGCTTTTGGAACAGCGCAACAGGGCGTGGGAACTGGTCAGCCAAATCCCCGGCGTGTCCTGCGTCAAACCGATGGGTGCGATGTATATGTTCCCGAAAATCGATACCGAAATGTACCGCATCCGCGATGACATGAAATTCGTTTACGATTTGCTGGTGCGCGAAAAAGTCTTGCTGGTACAGGGAACGGGGTTTAATTGGATCAAGCCCGACCATTTCCGCATTGTTACGCTGCCTTACGTCCATCAGATTGAAGAGGCGATGGGCAGGCTGGCAAGATTCCTGCAAACCTACCGCCAATAAGGGGACGGTTTGTCTGCCGAGGATAAAAAATGCCGTCTGAAACGGAGATTCCCGTTTCAGACGGCATTTTCAACAGCAGGAACGAATCAGGCGAATTTCAGTCTGTCGCCGTCGGCTTCCACCCTGATTTCGCTTTCGGGCGCATAGTTTCCGGCAAGCAGGGCTTTTGCCAGCGGGTTTTCAATTTCCGACTGGATGGCGCGTTTGAGCGGACGTGCGCCGTAAATCGGGTCGAAACCGGCTTTGGCGATGATGTCCAGAGCGGCATCGGAAACAGTCAGGCGCAGGTTTTGTTTTTCCAAACGTTTTTCCAAACCTTTAAGCTGAATTTTCGCAATGCTGCGGATGTTTGCCTGATCCAGTCCGTGGAACACGACCACTTCGTCGATACGGTTGATCATTTCAGGACGGAAATGCTCTTTCACATCCTCCATCACAACTTCTTTCACGGCTTCGTAGTCCTGCGTGCCCATTTGTTGGATGTGCTGGCTGCCGATGTTGGAAGTCATCACAATCACGGTATTTTTAAAATCTACCGTCCTGCCTTGCCCATCGGTCAGGCGGCCGTCATCCAATACTTGCAACAGGATATTGAACACGTCGGGATGGGCCTTTTCCACTTCGTCCAAAAGAATCACGCTGTACGGTTTACGGCGGACTTGTTCGGTCAGGTAGCCGCCTTCTTCGTAGCCGACATAGCCCGGAGGCGCGCCAATTAAGCGGGCAACGGCGTGTTTTTCCATATATTCGGACATATCGATACGAATCAGATGATCTTCACTGTCAAACAGGAAGCCTGCCAATGCCTTACACAATTCGGTTTTACCCACGCCGGTCGGGCCTAAGAACAGGAAGCTGCCATAAGGTTTATTCGGATCGGCCAAACCGGAACGGCTGCGGCGGATAGCGTCGGACACGGCACGCACGGCTTCATCTTGGCCGACCACACGGCGGTGCAATACTTCTTCCATTTTCAACAATTTATCGCGTTCGCCTTCCATCATTTTGGCAACGGGGATGCCGGTCATACGGGAAACGATTTCCGCCACTTCATCCGCGCCGACTTCGGTGCGGAAGAGTTTGTTTTGTTTTTTGCCCTCAGGATTGCTTTCCGCTGCCTGCAACTGTGCGCCCAATTTCGGCAACTCGCCGTATTCGAGTTCGGACGCGCGGGCGAAATCGCCTTGACGTTTGGCCTGCTCGATTTTGACTTTGATGTCGTCCATTTGTTTCTTGATGTCGGCGGTACTGGAAGACGCGGCTTTTTCGGCTTTCCAAATTTCGTCCAAATCGGCGTATTCTTTTTGCAGACCGTCGATTTCTTCGTCTATCAGTTCCAAACGTTTTTTGCTGGCATCGTCGCTTTCTTTGGCAACGTGCATTTTTTCCATTTTGAGCTGGATAATGCGACGGTCGAGTTTATCCATTTGCTCGGGTTTGCTGTCCAGCTCCATTTTGATACGGCTGGCGGCTTCATCAATCAAATCAATCGCTTTGTCGGGTAGGAAGCGGTCGGTGATGTAGCGGTCGCTCAATTCTGCGGCGGCAACAATGGCGGGGTCGGTGATGTCGATGCCGTGGTGGATTTCGTAACGCTCTTGTAAACCGCGCAGGATGGCGATGGTGTCTTCCACGCTGGGTTCGCCGACCAATACTTTTTGGAAGCGGCGTTCGAGTGCCGCGTCTTTTTCGATGTATTGGCGGTATTCGTCCAAAGTAGTTGCACCGATGCAGTGCAGTTTGCCCCGCGCCAAGGCCGGTTTCAGCATATTGCCCGCGTCCATTGCACCGTCGGTTTTGCCCGCGCCGACTAAAGTATGGATTTCGTCGATGAAAATCAGTGTATTGCCATCGTCTTTAGCCAAGTCGTTCAACACGCCTTTCAAGCGTTCTTCAAATTCGCCGCGGTATTTCGCGCCGGCAATCAAAGCCGCCAAGTCCAGAACCAAAAGGCGTTTGTTACGCAGGGATTCAGGTACTTCGCCGTTGACGATGCGTTGCGCCAAGCCTTCGACAATGGCGGTTTTACCCACGCCCGGTTCGCCAATCAGCACGGGGTTGTTTTTGGTACGGCGTTGCAATACCTGAATCGCGCGGCGGATTTCGTCGTCACGGCCGATAACGGGGTCAAGTTTGCCGTCGCGGGCGCGCTGGGTCAGATCGAGCGTGTATTTTTTCAACGCGTCGCGTTGGTCTTCGGCATTGGCATCGTTCACGTTTTGTCCTCCTCGTACTGCGTCAATCGCGGCATTAATGTTTTGTTCGGTCGCGCCGGCTTCTTTCAGGATTTTGCCGGTCGCATCGTTCTGCTGTACCAAGGCGAGCAGGAAAAGTTCGCTGGCGATATAGGCATCACCACGTTTGGTTGCCGCTTTGTCCATCAGGTTCAACACCGCCTGCAATTCGCGGCTGGGCAGAATATCGCCGCCCTGGCCGGACACTTTCGGCAGGCTGTTCAAATGCTGCTGCAAACGCTGTTTCACCTGCGGCACGTTCACGCCCGAATGCGCCAGCAACGCGGCAGCACCGCTGTTTTGGTCGTCAAGCAGGGCTTTCAGCACAAAGCCCGCTTCCAGATAGCTGCTGTCCGCAGCCAACGCCAAACTCTGGGCTTCCGCAAGGGCTTGTTGGAATTTGGCGGTTAATTTGTCGTATCGCATTTTCTTTTCCTTTCAAAAATGTCCGCTGTCGAAGCCTATATGTGCATCATTGTGGATAACTCAAGCATTGGATTTTAGTTTTTCGGATTCGATTACTTATCTTGTTGAATATATTATAAATAAATTTTTTAATTTGTGTGTATAACTTAATCTGTCCAATAGGGAAGCGTCCGATGCCGTCTGAACAAATATTGTGAATCGGGTATAATCGGCACATCTTTTTCCCTTTCAGACGGCATTGATGCCGCAAGGACATTTTATGAGCAAAAAACGAGTTCTGACCGGCGTAACCACTACCGGCATCCCGCATCTGGGCAACTACGTCGGCGCCATCCGCCCCGCCGTCCGCGCGGCGCAAAACCCCGATACCGAATCTTTCCTCTTCCTCGCCGATTACCACGGCATCATCAAATGCCACGAGCCGGAGATGATTCACCAATCCACCCAAGCCGTTGCCGCCACATGGCTCGCCTGCGGACTCAATCCGGAACAGACCACTTTCTACCGTCAAAGCGACATTCCCGAAGTAATGGAATTGAACTGGATTCTGACCTGCATCACCGCAAAAGGCCTGATGAACCGCGCCCACGCTTACAAAGCCGCAGTACAGGCAAATACCGAAAACGGTCAGGAAGATCCGGATCACGGTGTGGAAATGGGCTTGTACAGCTACCCTATCCTCATGACTGCCGACATCCTTATGTTCAATGCCCATGAAGTTCCAGTCGGTCGCGACCAAATCCAACACGTTGAAATGGCACGCGATATTGCCAGCCGCTTCAACCACCGCTTCCGGGAACTCTTCACACTGCCCGAAGTGAAAATCGATGAAAACGTCGAACTCTTGGTTGGTTTGGACGGACGCAAAATGTCCAAATCCTACGGCAACACCATTCCGCTTTGGGAAAACGACAAAAAAACCCAAAAATCGGTCAACAAAATCATCACCAATATGAAAGAGCCGGGCGAGCCGAAACAGCCGGACGAAAGCCCCTTGTTTGAAATCTACAAAGCCTTCTCCACGCCGTCTGAAACAGCAGCGTTCACACAAATGCTTTCCGAAGGCCTGGCTTGGGGCGAAGCCAAAAAACTTTTGGCTGCCAAAATCAACGCCGAGCTGGCAGAACCGCGCGAACGCTACAACGAGCTGACCGCCGACCCTTCGCAAATCGAAGACATTTTGCAGACCGGCGCACAAAAAGCACGTAAAGAAGCGCGCGAATTATTGGGCAAAGTACGCGATGCGGTCGGTATCCGCCCGTTGAAATAAACCCAATGCCGTCTGAACATCCATTGTCCGTGTTTCAGACGGCATTTCAGACGGCATTTTGAAACCATCAGGAGTGTGGAATGCTTAAAACATCTTTTGCCGTGTTGGGCGGCTGCCTGCTGCTTGCCGCCTGCGGCAAATCCGAAAATACGGCGGAACAGCCGCAAAACGCGGTACAAAGCGCGCCGAAACCGGTTTTCAAAGTCAAATACATCGACAATACGGTGATTGCCGGTTTGGATTTGGGACAAAGCAGCGAAGGCAAAACCAACGACGGCAAAAAACAAATCAGCTATCCGATTAAAGGCTTGCCGGAACAAAACGTTATCCGACTGATCGGCAAGCATCCCGGCGACTTGGAAGCCGTCAGCGGCAAATGTATGGAAACCGACGGAAAGGGCGCACCTTCGGGCTGGGCGGCAAACGGCGTGTGTCATACCTTGTTTGCCAAACTGGTGGGCAATATCGCCGAAGACGGCGGCAAACTGACGGATTACCTGGTTTCGCATTCCGCCCTGCAACCCTATCAGGCAGGCAAAAGCGGCTATGCCGCCGTGCAGAACGGACGCTATGTGCTGGAAATCGACAGCGAGGGGGCGTTTTATTTCCGCCGCCGCCATTATTGAGGTATTCGGACATCCCGGAATATATTTGGGTTTTTCAAACCCTGCAGGAAAAAGTCCGCACCGTCGGGAAACTCAAAAGGAGGGGGATATGTGTTACAATTTTCCGAACTGTTTTCATAAAATAGTTTTCGGACGTGTTTCAATATGGCATTGATGCCGCCTTATTGTTCGAGAAAAAACCTTTATATTTAATATAATGGGTTTTAACTAAACGGGAAACCGTTTTCTCTCCGGCCGATGGGCAAAATCAGCCGATTGATGAGGCACGGTCCGGTTTTTAAGCAAAACCTTAATCAACAACTCAAGAAGGATAAGACATGAAAAAATTATTGATTGCCGCAATGATGGCGGCTGCCTTGGCAGCTTGTTCGCAAGAAGCCAAACAGGAGACTAAAGAAGCGGCCCAAGCCGTTGAATCCGATGTTAAAGATGCTGCGGCTTCTGCCTCCGAATCTGCCGCTTCTGCCGTCGAAGAAGCGAAAGACCAAGTCAAAGATGCTGCGGCTGATGCAAAGGCAAGTGCCGGGGAAGCTGTAACTGAAGCCAAAGACGCGGCAGCCGAAACCAAAGAAGCGGTAAGCGAAGCGGCTAAAGACACTTTGAACAAAGCTGCCGATGCGACTCAGGAAGCGGCAGACAAAATGAAAGACGCCGCCAAATAATTTGTTGCTTTGGCAAAAATGACGAGATGCCGCCTGCCGGCAACCCAAATGAAACCGCCTGAAGATTTTCAGGCGGTTTTTGAGTTATATGCCCCTTGTTTTTTACGCCTGCATGACCGTGCAGGGAGGATGTGCCGCGCATATCGGGATGTTGCGGACAGGGAAATGCCGTCTGAACATCATTCAGACGGCATTTGTTCCGCAAGGTTCAGACGGCCTCGACTTTGAACGGCATATTGATTTTTTGCCATTGGACGCTTTCATATTCCAATGCGTCGGCAATCAGGGGATGGCGTTCCAGCCATTCCCTGTCAATACGCAGGATGAAGCCGTGGTTTTCCGTATCCGTGCGCAACTGCATATTTTTCGGGAAATCCAGATCTTGGCGCGAACGGCAGAACAGTGCGGCAAGGCGCAGGGACAAAACGGCATACCACAACATTTCGTTGGTGCCGATAATGCCGCCCATTTTTTTCATATCGCCGCGATGACCGATGACCAGTTGGGCAAGTATGGTCTGTTCTTTGCGTGAAAAACCCGGCATATCGGCGTTTTCGAGGATGTAGGCGGAATGCTTGTGATAGCCGGTGTGGGCGATGTCCAAACCGATTTCGTGCAGCGCGGCGGCGCGTCCGAGATACTGTTGCCACAAGGCGAGTTCTTGAACCGTAACGTTTTTGGCGTGGCAGAGGCTGTCCATAAAGGTTTGCGCGGTCTCGGCGGTGCGTTTCGCCTGATTGAGGCTGACGTGGTAGCGGTGTTGGAACTCGGCAACCGTTTGTCCGCGCATATCTTCGTTTAAACCGCGCCCGATCAAATCGTAAAACACGCCGTCGCGCAGGGCGGCTTCGGTTACGGTCATCCTGTCGAGTTTCATTTCCTCAAACGCCGCCATCATCACGGCAAGTCCGCCGGCAAAAACTTCGATGCGTTCCGGTTTCAGGTTTTCAAATTTGGCCTTTTTGACCGAACCGGCTTCGATGATGCGTTCGGCGAGGGCGCGCATACCTTTGTAGGTAATGTCCGCTTCTTGGGGCATTTCGGCGGCAAGCACATCACGGATGGATTTTGCCGAACCCGATGTGCCGACGGCGAAATCCCAACCTTCGCGCCTCATATTTTTGCTGATGCGCTGGATTTCGTTGCGGGCGGCGGAAATGGCGGCTTGGAAGTCTTTGGCGGTGATTTTGTTTTGGAAGAAGCGCAGGCTGTAGGTAACGCAGCCCAAGGGCAGGCTTTCGGTAATGTCGGGATTCAGCGTCGAACCGATGACAAATTCTGTCGAACCGCCCCCGATGTCGATAACCAGCATTTTGCCGCCGCCGGGGGGGAGGGTGTGGATTACACCGGTATAAATCAGCCGCGCCTCTTCGCGCCCGGCGATGATTTCGATGGGGAAACCCAGTGCCGCTTCGGCTTTGGGAAGGAAATCTGCGATGTTTTTGGCAACGCGGAATGTATTGGTTGCTACGGCGCGTACCTGTTCAGGGCGGAAGCCGCGCAGTCGTTCGCCGAATTTTGCCAGGCAGTCTAAAGCCTGTTCTTGGGAGGCGGCACTCAGGTTTTTCTGTTCGTCCAGTCCGGCGGCGAAGCGCACCATCTGTTTGAACGAATCGATGACTTTCAACTGTCCGTTGTTGTTTTCGCAAATCTGGAGGCGGAAACTGTTGGAACCCAAATCGACGGAGGCAAGGACGTTTGCGGGATTGGTGGTCATGGCGGATACCGGTGGGGGAAAAACGCAATGTTACTCTGACGGCGCGGGCGTTGACAATAAATGATGCGGCTGTTTTTGATTCTGCCCGCAGATGTTGCCGACGGTATGTTTCCGACAGCAAAAAATGCCGTCTGAAAAACGTTCAGACGGCATTTTTTGCGCTTATTTGAAATCCTTTTCCACGCTCATGAAAATCTGCATGTTTTTGCGTGTGTAAAAACTTTTCATATTGCTGTCGATTTTCAGATAGCGGAAATTGAGTTGCGGCGTAAATCCCTTCCAAGAGATTTTGTCGTGCCACAACGACAGGTTTGCCTGATATTCGTGGTCTTTGCGCGGGAAGCGGTACACAATGGTCCCGGGTGCATCAAAAGTCCTGCGGGTATAGCGCAGATTTGCCCGCAGACCCAAGCCGCCGTCGAACGTTTTGACCGCGCCGACACGCA
The DNA here is from genome assembly GCF_047915665.1 of Neisseria sp. LACPHL-SPEC-2024-00856. Lineage (NCBI taxonomy): Bacteria > Pseudomonadati > Pseudomonadota > Betaproteobacteria > Neisseriales > Neisseriaceae > Neisseria > Neisseria sp. LACPHL-SPEC-2024-00856. Next base: position 20,868 of record NZ_JBLRPR010000003.1, on the reverse strand, counting down.
AACCCTTGCGGATGGAAGCCTGTTCTGCCTCTTTCGTCATGTCGTGCGACCAGTCCGCACCGCCGTAAAGCAGCCAGTCTTTCGGCGCGGAATACATCAGCGTCGCGCCCGCCAGCGGCATATGGCTGTCGTATCGGGCGGCGGTGCGGTCTTCCTGATAACGCTTCCACATATTGCCCGCGTTCAGCGTCAGCCGCCAGTGTTCGCTCAAGCGTTGGGAGAAATCGGCATTGAAGCCGCCGACGAAATTGTATCGGCTGCCGCCTAAGAGGTTTTGCTCGACAAACGGCACGATGCCGAACGAGCGCGTTACCGAACGGTTTTTATAGCCGAACGATAGGCGCAGGCTCTGTTCGCTGAAATCTTTGTTATCCCAATAATGCACGCCGCCGCCGCTGATGCCGCCGTAGAGGAAATGATGCCCGCCCGCATTGATTTCGCGCGACACGCCCAAGCCGTAGCGCAAACCGTGTGCCTTTTGCGGTAGGCTGTCGACGGTTTTTGTCCAGCTTTTTCCTGCAAATTCAATCGTTTTTTCGGACGAAGCGTTGTTCACATTGTCCGTTTGCTCGTATTGCAGCGACACATCGGGCTTCCAGCCTTGAGCCTTGTCTATGGCGGCAAGATAGCGGTCGGCAAGCTGCTGCATCGGCGGCTGCAAATCAGGTTTCGCCCGCTCCAATTCCGCCTTCGCCTCGCGGTACTGCCTGTTTTCAAACAGCATCACGCCCAAATCGAAACGTGGATACGCCAAATCGGGCTGTTGCGCCAAAATGCCGCGATACAAAGCCACCGCCTCGTCATGGCGCAACTGGCTGCGGCGCAAACCACCCAGCGCGTAATCGTGCAGAACCGGATTGAAATCCGGCAGGGCGCGATAGCTTGCCAACAGCGTTTGCAGCGTGTCCCAATCGCGGGCGACGACGGCGCGGTTGATCTGCTCTTCCAAACCCGCAAGAGAGGCATTGCCGTCTGAAACGGCTTCGGCGGCTTCTCCGGCTGCAACGGTTTCAGACGGCACGGGCGCATCCGTACCGAAAGCCGCCTCGTTGGAAAATTTCTTATGCGTCGCCACAGGCTTGATTTCGCTCTCTTCCGCCTTGCTGACAGGCGCAACAACAGGCGCGGCAGCCCGCTTTGGCGCGGCACGCTGCAACAGGCGGAAGGCATTGTCGATCTGTTCGTCAAAAGATGGGGCATAGGAAGCAAGCGGCAGAACCGGAATTTCCGTTTCGCCAGCCCTTTCAAGCCTTTCGGCAGTCACTATCCTGTCGTCGAACTTGCCGTCCACGAACACCTGTTTCGACACGGGTATAGGTAAAACGGGCGTTTCGGCAACGGCTGCCGCCGGCACGGACAAAAGAAGCAAAGCAAATTTTTTCATAAGTCAAACAGTTTCAGGGCAAGGGACCGGACGGGCAAACCGCGCAGTCAAATGGTCGAAATGCCGTCTGAAAGACCGTTTCCGGTTTCAGACGGCATTTGTATCAGGCGGGATTAATGCGGACGGGAGCCGGCAAAGCCGATGCTATTTGTACCCTCAGTAACCGCACCGACGATTTCTTCTGCGTTAGGACCGAAGAAGCCGAGTTCGTAATTACCTTTATTAGAAGAGCCTTGAATACCGTAGCCTTGAAGGCGGCTTCCATCAATTTCGTTATTATGATTGATATGGGTTATGTTGCCCTTGTTCAAGACGACTGTTTCACCCAAACCGGTAATGTTGCCCTCACCCGTTCTTTCCTTGAAATCGACGGAGTAGCTCAATACGCCTTGATTTCTTCCATCAAATGCAGCACCGGAATAAGTCGCTTTACCGGCTGTGGGCAAAACTTCAGTCGGTGTACCTTTGATGGTCAGATAATCTTCATCACGGATAGCCTCAGTTTTATTCACTCCAGGCCCTTGAATCGAGTAGGAAGTCGGTTTAACGCCGGCAATCAGAGAATAGTTTTGGCGGTAGATATGGGACTCGCCCTTGCGGGTCAGTGTATAAGTATTACCCTCTGCACGTACCTGTGCAGATTCTGTATGTGCAGCGCGGGTCAGCGTTTTCAAAGGTGCTTTAGACAAATCAAGAGAGCCGCTATTGGCATTTTGACCCAGAGTGCTGACTTGGTAAGTCAAAACAGTTGCATCATCCACACCGTATTCTGCAGCCAACTTACGCACATCTCCTTCAGCCTCACGTTTCAATCCACTGACGCTGACTGAAAAATTAGGTGTGCCGTTTGTCAGTGTAAACGGAGGAGGATTGTCGTTGGCAGCGGACGGTTGCGTTGCAGAGTTGCCGCCGTTGTTGGACGGCTGCGCTACGGTGTTGCCGCCGTTGTTGGATGGTTGCGTTGCAGAGTTGCCGCCGTTGTTGGACGGCTGCGCTACGGTGTTGCCGCCGTTGTTGGATGGTTGCGTTGCAGAGTTGCCGCCTGCTGCCGCCTGGGTGCTTGCGTCGTTGTAGTAATAATTGTTGTAAGTTCTAGTGGTTTTGCAAGCCGCTAAGCTCAAGGCAATCATGCTCAATGCGAAAACTTTGTTCAAAGTCATCATAAATCCCCAAAATTTCAGAAAATAAGTAAATAAATTTATGGTTTTGTAAACCGCTTCCCATCATATCCGTATCCACTTTTTTCCTGACAATCAAATTGTTAATACTATCAATTATTCTGTTTAAATGAGGCAACAGTCGGCTATTCATAATCCGCCATTATGCATACCGAACAAGATAAAACCGATTTCAGCGAACGCTTGAAAACAGCAATACGCCTCGCGGGTTTGGATGAGCTGTCCAATGCCAGCCTCGCCAACCGCTTCAACCTGCGCCATCCCAATCAGCCTGTCAGTACGCAGGCGTTCCACCATTGGCTGGTCGGCAGGTCGATTCCGACTCCGGATAAAATCGAGACGCTGGCAAAATGGCTGGATACCAGCGCGGAATGGCTGCGCCACGGCAGGCTCTCCGGCACGGAAGGTGCGGCTTCGCCGCAAGAAGCCCTGCTGTTGAAATATTTCCGCCTGCTGCCGCCAAAAAAGCGTGAGGCGCTGATGGTGCTGCTGCACCATCCGGACGACGGATAGCCGTTGAAAACGGGAAATGCCCGGGTGGTGTTGCCTGTGCCTGTTTGGACAAGCGTTCTTGAGAGCGGTAAAATCGGGATTTGCCTGAAAAGGGCAGGGCGATATGCCGCGCTTGGATTTTGCGCGCGGTTTTCGCGTTGAAAGCAATTATGTCTGTTTGAATATTTAATGCCGTCTGAAACGTCCGGACGCGCCCCCGTTCCCTATGAAAAAACCGACCGATACCCTACCCGTCAATCTGCAACGCCGCCGCCTGTTGTGTGCCGCCGGCGCGCTGTTGCTCAGCCCGCTGGCGCACGCCGGCGCGCAACGTGAGGAAACGCTTGCCGACGATGTGGCTTCCGTGATGAGGAGCTCTGTCGGCAGCATAAATCCGCCGAGGCTGGTGTTTGACAATCCGAAAGAGGGCGAACGTTGGTTGTCCGCGATGTCTGCGCGATTGGCAAGGTTTGTCCCCGATGAGGAGGAGCGGCGCAGGCTGCTGGTCAATATCCAGTATGAAAGCAGCCGGGCCGGTTTGGATACGCAGATTGTGTTGGGGCTGATTGAGGTGGAAAGCGCGTTCCGCCAGTATGCAATCAGCGGCGTCGGCGCGCGCGGCCTGATGCAGGTTATGCCGTTTTGGAAAAACTACATCGGCAAACCGGCGCACAACCTGTTCGACATCCGCACCAACCTGCGTTACGGCTGCACCATCCTGCGCCATTACCGCAACCTTGAAAAGGGCGACATCGTCCGCGCGCTTGCCCGCTTTAACGGCAGCCTCGGCAGCAACAAGTATCCGAACGCCGTTTTGGGCGCGTGGCGCAACCGCTGGCAGTGGTAGGCGCATTGTGCCGTAACCGAAATACGGCGAATCCTGTATAATCCGAAAATCTGTTCACTGGAAGTTCAGACGGCATTGCAACTGTTGATGCCGTCTGAAAAATTATTTATGGCAAGAGACAACCGCATCCAAATGTTTCCGCATGAATGGCGCGCCAGTACGACGCTTTCCGGCGTGTACGCGTTGCGTATGCTGGGTATGTTCCTCGTGCTGCCCGTATTGGCGGTGTATGCCGCCTCGCTGCCCGGCGCGGAAGGCAACAAAACGCTGGTCGGGCTGGCAATGGGCATTTACGGGCTGACGCAGGCTCTGCTGCAACTGCCTTTGGGCATCGCTTCCGACAAGTTCGGGCGCAAGAAAACCATTTATGTCGGGCTGATTGTGTTTGCGGCGGGCAGCTTCCTTGCCGCCGCCGCCGATACATTGCCCATGCTGGTTGCCGCACGCGCCATACAGGGTGCGGGAGCGGTCAGCGCGGCAGTTACCGCGCTACTGGCGGATTTGACGCGCGACGGCGTACGTACCCGCGCAATGGCGATGATCGGTTTGAGTATCGGTCTGACGTTTTCGGTCAGCCTCGTCGTTGCCCCTGTGATTGCCGACGCGGTCGGCGTGCGCGGACTGTTTATGCTGACCGGCATTCTGACCGTCATCAGCATCGGCGTGGTGGCGTGGATGACTCCCGATCCCGAAGTTTCCAAGCTGCATGAGGACACGCAGGCGCAGCCTTCGCGCATAGGCGAGGTTTTGAAAAACCGCAGGCTGCTGACGCTCGATTTCGGCATTTTCGCCCTGCACGCCGCACAAATGGCATTGTTTACCGCGCTGCCTTTCGCGATGACCCAGCTCGGTTTGGAAAAAATCCAGCATTGGAAAGTCTATCTGCCCTCGACCATTACGGGCTTGGTGGTGATGGTTCCGCTGATTATCGTCGGCGAGACGCGCAACAAGCTCAAACAGGTTTTTGTTTTGGGTATCGCCTGTATTGCGGCGGCGCAGCTCGGTTTGCTGTCCGGTATGCGCTCGGTAGGCTTGATTACCGCTTATTTGGTTGTTTACTTTATCGGTTTTAATGTGTTGGAAGCGAGCCTGCCGTCTATGGTTTCCAAAATCGCGCCGTCCGACCTGAAGGGTACGGCGATGGGCGTGTATAACACGATGCAGTCGCTCGGACTGTTTGCCGGCGGCGCGGCAGGCGGTTTGCTGTTCCAAAAATACGGCTTTGCCGGCGTGTTTGCCTTTTGCAGCATATTGATGCTGCTGTGGCTGGTAATTGCCGTTTTATCGCCCGCGCCCAAGCCCGTCAAAAACCTCAGTTACCCTGTCGGCGGCGTGTGGCAGGGCAATCAGGACGGTTTGCAATGCGCCCTGTTGCAGTTGGAAGGCGTGGAAGACATCGGTTTCAGTTTTGACGGGCAGACCGTCTATCTTAAAGTGTTGCAGAAGGGTTTCGATCAGGCTGCCGCTGAAAAAATCATCACAGGAGTTTAAAAAATGTCATTGAACAAAGTCATCCTTATCGGCCGTCTCGGACGCGATCCCGAAGTACGCTATATGCCCAACGGCGAAGCCGTCTGCAATTTCAGCGTCGCCACCAGCGAAACTTGGAACGACCGCAACGGTCAGCGCGTGGAGCGCACCGAGTGGCACAACATCACGATGTACCGCAAACTGGCGGAAATTGCCGGCCAATACCTCAAAAAAGGCGGGCTGGTTTATTTGGAAGGCAGAATCCAAAGCCGCAAATACCAAGGTAAAGACGGCATCGAACGCACCGCTTACGATATTATCGCCAACGAAATGAAAATGTTGGGCGGGCGCAATGAAAACAGCGGCGGCGCGCCTTACGAGGAAGGTTACGGTCAGAGTCAGGAGGCTTACCAACGCCCCGCGCAGCAAAGCCGGCAGCCCGCTCCCGACGCGCCGTCCCATCCCCAAGAAGCACCGGCCGCGCCTCGCCGCCAACCCGTGCCTGCCGCCGCCCCGGTCGAGGATATTGACGACGACATCCCGTTCTGAATTTTACGGTCGGACATCCTCGCGGAGGGAAATCATAAAGGACGGAGAAACCTTAAACCTTACGGGTCAGGGTTTCTCTTTTTTGCATTTGGGCCGGCTTGTTGCCGCCCCTTGCGTTGGGCGGAACATTGCGATTGCACCGTTCGGGCGTTTTGAGGCAGTGATGCCTGCCGAACGTCCCCTCTGTTTTCAGACGGCATTTTAAAATTCAGGCGGTGTTTTCAAATAGCGCGAAGCAATAGTCGAGCTTCAGCCGGTGTGTTTGAAACCAAAGGTTTGGAATCAAACGTCAAACGCTTGAACCATTATTGCCCGATGCGGCAAACCGGCATCGTCCGGCAATACGGTTGTTTAAAAATAGGAAAATCAGGATGGAAAACCAAAGGCCGCTCCTAGGCTTCGCGTTGGCACTTTTGGCGGCGATGACGTGTGGAACGCTGCCGATTGCCGTGCGGCAGGTATTGAAGTTTGTCGATGCGCCGACGCTGGTGTGGGTGCGTTTTACCGTGGCGGCGGCGGTATTGTTTGTTTTGCTGGCATTGGGCGGGCGGCTGCCGAAGTGGAGGGATTTTTCTTGGCATTCATTCAGGCTGCTGTTGCTCGGTGTGGCGGGCATTTCGGCAAACTTTGTACTGATTGCCCAAGGGCTGCATTATATTTCGCCGACCACGACGCAGGTTTTGTGGCAGATTTCGCCGTTTACGATGATTGTTGTCGGCGTGTTGGTGTTTAAAGACCGGATGATTGCCGCGCAGAAAATCGGCTTGGTTTTGCTGCTTGCCGGTTTGTTTATGTTTTTTAACGATAAATTCGGCGAGTTGTCGGGTTTGGGCGCGTATGCGCAAGGCGTGTTGCTGTGTGCGGCAGGCAGTATGGCCTGGGTGTGTTATGCCGTGGCGCAAAAGCTGCTGTCGGCGCAATTCGGCCCGCAACAGATTCTGCTGTTGATTTATGCGGCAAGTGCCGCCGTGTTCCTGCCGTTTGCCGAACCGGCACACATCGGAAGTTTGGACGGTACGTTGGCGTGGGTTTGTTTTGTGTATTGCTGCTTGAATACGTTAATCGGTTACGGCTCGTTCGGCGAGGCGTTGAAACATTGGGAGGCTTCCAAAGTCAGCGTGGTAACAACCTTGCTCCCCGTGTTTACCGTAATATTTTCTTTGCTCGGGCATTATGTGATGCCTGATACTTTTGCCGCGCCGGATATGAACGGTTTGGGTTATGCAGGCGCACTGGTCGTGGTCGGGGGTGCGGTTACGGCGGCGGTGGGGGACAGGCTGTTCAAACGCCGCTAGTTTGCAGGCAACGGAAAATGCCGTCTGAAAGAGGTTTCAGACGGCATTTTTATTTGAGGGAAGGATTAGCGCGGATGAACCATATCGGCAGGGACGACCAATTCGTCAAACTCTTCGCCCGTCAACAAGCCCAATTCGATGGCGGTTTCGCGCAACGATTTGTCGTTTTTGTAGGCGGTTTTGGCGACTTTGGCGGCGTTTTCGTAGCCGATTTTACGGTTTAACGCAGTAACCAGCATCAGGGAATGGTGCAGGAAATAGTCGATTTTTTCCGGTACCGGTTCAATGCCGACGGCGCAGTGTTCGTTGAAGCTGTTGCACGCGTCGCCCAACAGGCGGATGGATTGCAATAGGTTGTAGGCGATGACGGGCATATAGACGTTCAGCTCGAAATTGCCTGACGCGCCCGCCATGCCGATGGTTACGTCGTTGCCGAACACTTGGCAGCACACCATGGTCATCGCTTCGCATTGGGTTGGGTTGACTTTGCCCGGCATAATGGACGAACCCGGCTCGTTTTCGGGGATTTTGATTTCGCCCAAACCGCAACGCGGGCCGCTTGCCAGCCAGCGGATATCGTTGGCGATTTTGTTCAGACTTGCCGCCAGTGTTTTCAATGCGCCCGAAGCGGCAACGGCGGCATCGCGTCCGCCCAAGGCTTCAAATTTGTTCGGCGCGCTGACAAACGGCAGGCCGGACAATTCGGCGAGTTTGGCGGCGGCTTTTTCGGCGTATTCGGGATGGCTGTTCAAACCCGTGCCGACCGCCGTGCCGCCCAAAGCGAGTTCGTACAGACCTTTGAGCGCGTCGTTCAGACGGCCTAAGCCGTGATCAAGCTGGGAAACGTAGCCGGAAAATTCTTGTCCCAAAGTCAGCGGCGTCGCGTCTTGCAAGTGGGTGCGGCCGATTTTGACGATGGGGGCGAAGGCTTGGGCTTTTTTGTCCAATGTATCGCGCAAGGCTTTTACCGCCGGAATAAGGTGGCGGTTGATTTCAATCGCGGCGGCGACGTGGATGGCGGTCGGGAACGCGTCGTTGGTCGATTGCGCGTGGTTCACATGGTCGTTGGGATGGACGGGCCGGTACGCCGCCAAACCTGTACCTGCAATTTCGTTGGCGCGGTTCGCCAGCACTTCGTTCATATTCATATTGGACTGCGTGCCGGAACCGGTCTGCCACACCACCAATGGAAACTGCCCGTCAAGCCTGCCGTTCAACACGTCGTCCGCCGCCTGCGTAATCAAATCCGCCTGTTCGGGCTTAATCCTGCTGAGGGAAACATTGGTGGCGGCGGCGGCTTTTTTCACCAACGCCAAAGCATAAATCAGCGGCTGCGGCAGGGTTTCGCCGCCGATTTTGAAATTGTTGCGGCTGCGCTGGGTCTGCGCGCCCCAATAGGCTTCGGACGGGACTTCGACATTGCCCATGGTGTCGTGTTCGGTGCGGGTGTTCATACGTTTCTCCTTTTGAAATGTGAATAAGAGTGATTCGCAAATATTATAATGGAGATTGGCGGAATGAGGAAGCATCAAGGCGGAGGGCAAACAAATGCCGTCTGAAGCCTTAATTGGTTTCAGACGGCATTTGTTTAGGTGTGGGGTTACAGCACGGATTTCACAGTATCAACCACATTGTCCACGGTAAAGCCGAATTCTTTGAAGAGTAAGTCGGCAGGGGCGGATTCGCCGAAGCGGTTGATGCCGACGACTGCGCCGTTCAGTCCGACATATTTGTACCAGCCGTCGGCGTGTCCGGCTTCTACGGCGATGCGCGGCAGGCCTTCGGGCAGGACGGCGGCTTGATAGACGGCATCTTGGCGGTCGAATACGTTGGTGGACGGCATGGAAACGACGCGTACGGCGATGTTTTGCGCGGCGAGGGCTTTTTGCGCTTCCAAAGCCAGCTCGACTTCGGAACCGGTGGCAATGATGACGGCTTGGGTGTTGCCTTGGGCTTCGCTGATGACGTAGCCGCCGCGTTTGATGTCGTTCAGTTGTTGTTCGTTGCGCGCTTGGAATTTCAGGTTTTGGCGGCTGAAAATCAGGCAGGACGGATGGTCTTCGGCTTTTGCCGCTTCCGCCCAAGCGACCAGAGATTCGGCGGTGTCGCACGGCCGCCATACGTCCATATTCGGAATCAGGCGCAGGGTGGCGGTTTGCTCGATAGGTTGGTGGGTCGGGCCGTCTTCGCCCAAACCGATGGAATCGTGGGTGAATACGAACACGGGGTTGATTTTCATCAGTGCCGCCATACGCAGGGCGTTGCGCTCGTATTCGCTGAACATCAGGAAAGTAGCGCCGAAGGGTTTTATGCCGCCGTGCAATGCCAAACCGTTCATAATCGCACCCATACCGAACTCGCGCACGCCGTAGTGGATGTAGTTGCCGCCTTTGTCGCGGGTAACGGAGATGCTGTTTGACCAGTCGGTAAGGTTGGACGGGGTCAGGTCGGCAGAGCCGCCCACCAGTTCGGGCAGCTCTTTTGCCAAGATTTCGATGCTGTTTTGGCTGGCTTTGCGGGTGGCGACGGTTTCGGCTTTGACGCACACTTCTTTCAATGCCGTCTGAACGTACTCGTCAAAGTTTTCCGGCAGTTTTTTATCCATACGGCGCACGAATTCTGCGGCTTCGGCAGGATATTTGGCTTGATATTGCGCGAAGAGTTCGTTCCATTCGGCTTCCAGTTTCGCTCCCTTTTCTTTGGCATTCCACGCATCGTAAATTTCTTTCGGGATTTCAAACGCAGGATATGCCCAACCCAGATGTTTGCGCGTGGCTTCGATTTCGTTCGCACCCAAAGGCGCGCCGTGGGTTTTGTGGCTGCCTTCTTTGTTGGCGCTGCCTTTGCCGATTAAGGTTTTGCAGCAGATGAGGGACGGTTTGCCGGTTTCGGCGCGTGCGGCTTCGATAGCGGCTTGAATGGCGGCGGTGTCGTGGCCGTTTACATTGGGAACGACGTGCCAGCCGTAGCTTTCAAAGCGTTGCGGGATGTTTTCGGTAAACCAGCCGTCCACTTTGCCGTCGATGGAAATATTGTTGTCATCATATAAAACAATCAGTTTGCCCAAGCCCAAAGTGCCGGCGAGCGAACAGGCTTCGTGCGATACGCCTTCCATCAGGCAGCCGTCGCCCATGAAGACGTAGGTGTAATGATCGACAATGTTCAAACCGTCTTTATTGAACTCGGTGGCAAGGATTTTTTCTGCCAATGCCATGCCCACTGCGTTGGCAATACCTTGTCCCAACGGGCCGGTCGTGGTTTCCACGCCGTCGGTGTAGCCGTATTCGGGGTGGCCGGGGGTTTTGCTGTGCAGTTGGCGGAAGTTTTTCAGGTCTTCAATGCTCAGGTTGTAGCCGGTCAGGTGCAGCAGGCTGTACAACAGCATGGACGCGTGGCCGTTGGAGAGGATGAAGCGGTCGCGGTTGTAGAATTTGGGGTTGGCGGGATTGTGATGCAGGAATTTCGTCCACAATACTTCTGCCATTTCCGCCATGCCCATGGGCGCGCCGGGGTGGCCGGAATTTGCTTTTTGAACGGCATCTGCGGAGAGGAAACGGATTGCGTTTGCCAGTTGAGACATTTTATATCTTCCTTGCTGGTGTTTTGGATAAGTGGATGGTCAGAAGGCGTTGATTATCGCCCGATTCGTATATGCTTTCAAGAAAAGGAGGAGCGGGCGGTACGGCTGTGCCGGAAGGATATATGCTCCGAGTATCGGGATATCGGTTTCAGCTTGGATGTGAAAGGTGTTTCTATACTTTTGAAAACAAAGTGTTACAAATTATTTATTAAATAAATAGTGTTTGTTTATGATGGGGTATCGACGTTTTTTGCAGTCATTTGCCTATTTATTTCTTACCCGTTGTTTTTTAATTATATTCAAATAAGGAAGTTTTCAGCATATATGGCTTTGTCCGTGAAGGGGAGGTGCATTTGGGGCGGTATTGTTCGGATATTTATCTTTTTGCGTATCAATAAGTGCATAAAGTTGTACAATAGCAAGAGTGTATTTTGAGAAAAATATATTTTCTGGAAATATCAAAACGTAAAGACATCAAAAAAAGCAAAATGCCGTCTGAAAAGAAAACAGTAGCCACGACGGACAAACCATTAATCAAAAATCAAGGAACGTAGCATGACCACGGAAAATCAAGCCGGTAATCCGGAACCCGAGCACAGCCCGTCCGAACAAACAAAAGCCGCACCGAAAGTGAAAAAAACGTTTGATCCGCGTGCCAGCGTGATTCAAATCCATCCCGAAGGCGAACGCATCCATCCGAAAAAAGCGGAAGGGCGGTTTGCCAAATTGCGTATCGCCGCAGTGTTGGCGACCCAGTTTGTGTTTTATGTGATTCCGTGGTTCAACTGGAGCGGCAGGCAGGCTGTCGTTTTCAATATCCCCGAACGGCATTTCTTCATTTTCGGATTGTCGTTGGGGATGGGCGATTTGATTTACCTTGCTCTGCTGCTGATGATTTGCGCCTTCGGGCTGTTTTGGTGGACGACGATTGCAGGGCGACTGTGGTGCGGCTATTCTTGCCCGCAAACGGTTTACACGGAAATCATGCTGTGGATCGACAACCTGGTCGAAGGCGATAGAAACAAACGGCTGAAACTGGAAAAATCGCCGTGGAATTTCACCAAAATCCGCATCAAAGCCACCAAATACCTGTTGATTTTCCTTGTTTGCGCGTGGACGGGCATCACGTTTGCCGGCTGGTTTGTCCCCATCCGCCGGTTTGTTCCCGATTTATTCACCGGAGTAGCAGGCGGCGGCGCGATGTTTGCCGCAGCGTTTTACGGCTTTATGACCTTCTTCTTCGCCCATATTATGCGCGAAAAAGTATGCCTGCATATGTGCCCGTACGCACGTTTCCAAAGCGCGATGTTCGACAAGGACACGCTGATTGTTTCTTATGACGCGGAACGCGGCGAACCGCGCGGCGCGCGCAAGAAAACGGTCAACAAGGAAGAGGCGGGTTTGGGCGACTGCATCAACTGTGCGATGTGCGTCCAAGTCTGCCCCGTCGGCATCGATATCCGCAACGGACTGCAATACCAATGTATCGGCTGCGCCGCCTGTATCGACGCGTGCGATGAGATTATGGACAAAATGGGCTATCCGCGCGGATTAATCCGTTATACGACCGAAAGCGCGCTGGAACACGAATATGCCGAAAAAGACATTAAAAAACGGCTGCTCAGACCGCGCGTGGCAGGTTACGGCGCGGTGTTGGCAGTGGTTATCGCCGCCTTCCTAGTCGGTTTGTCCACGCGCAAAATGGTCGAAGTCGATATTTTAAAAGACCGTGGCGTAATGGTGCGCGAAAACGCCAAAGGCTGGCTGGAAAACGCATATAGCCTGCGCATCATCAACAACAGCGAAAAAGAACAGCTGATTACCGCAAGTGTCAAAGGATTTGACGAAATCGCCCTGACTGGGCTGCCTGAAGGCGGTATCAAGGTTGCCCCGCGCGAAACAGTAACTCTTCCCGTCCAAGTGTCCACCATTCCGGAATACGCGGACAAAGGCAGTCATCCTATCGAGTTTATCTTCCAATACCGGGAAAGCGGTGCATCAGACGGCAAGCCGGTTGTTTTGGAAGAAGACGCAACCTTTATCGGAGAATAACCGTGTCTCAAAACAATCCAATCAAGCCTTGGTACAAACACGTCTGGCCGTGGGTCTTGATGGCGGGTCCGATTTTTGTCGTCATCGCCAGCGTCGCCATGTTTTTTGTCGCACAGCAGCACGCGACAGATTTGGTTACGGACGATTATTATAAGGACGGCAAGCATATCGACATCCAGCTTCATCGGGATGAAGAAGCCGTCAGACGGCATATCGGGGTGCAGGTTCTCATTTCCCCCGATATGAATGCGGCAAAGGTGTTCGTCAGCGGTGAATTTGACGGGAATCAACCGTTGAAGCTGCTGTTGATGCATCCGACTCGCAAGGCGGACGATCAAACCGTAAACCTTAAGCCTGTCGGCAGCGCGCAGAACGGCAGGGCGGAATATGAGGCGGTGTTCAAAACCCTTCCGCCGACCAACCACTGGTATGTGCGCGTTGAAGATGCGGCAGGCGTGTGGCGCGTCGAGAACAAATGGATTACCAGCCAGGGCAATGCGGTCGATCTGACCCCGATGGACAAACTTTTCAATAATGCCGGAAGCAAATAAAAAAGCCGTGTTTTCATTGCATTGGTTTGTTATATGCAATGTCGGGCAGGCATTGTTTGATTATTCGGTGTGATGGTCTGATTTATCGGACGAAAATAAATGTATCTCATCCCGTTTATTTTTTAACACCCATTCCGAAACGCAGCCTGAAAAATGCCGTCTGAAGGGCTTCAGACAGCATTTATGTTGTATGTCTGACACAATGCAGAAGGCGTTTTGTTCACGTAAAAACGTTTTTTATTTTTCTCCGTTTTTTCGACACTATTCCGAAACACAACCTGAAAAACGCCGTCTGAAAGCCCTTCAGACGGCATTTTTCTACGGTATCGGCTGTTTTGACATCAGCGTCCTACTGTTGCAACAGGTTCGCTCCCCGTCAGCAGATATTGTATTGTCTCACGGACGGTGCGGATGGCATTGCCGAAGGGGAGAGGGTCTTTACCTCTGAAGAACAGGCCTTTATCCACTTCTCCACGGAATGCGGCGGCAAGCTGGATGTCGATACAGAACTGTCCTGCTTTGGAAAGCCCGTCGCGCAGGCCGCAGCTGGTCAGGCAGTTTAAACCTTGGGTACAGCGGCGCGGGTCGGCTTTGGCGTTTGCCTGAAGTTTGCTTTCACGCTTGATGTAGCTGTCTAGGAATTTGGTACGTACGCCGCGTGCCGGCAAACCGGCAACAGACATAAATTCGACTACTTTTTCAGTTTCCGCACCAGCAAGCGTTTTTTTGAAGTTAAGGTGTGCATCTCCTTCTTCGGTAACGGCAAAAGCCGTACCGATTTGAACGGCGGAGGCTCCCCAGTTCTTTAGGGCGGTTTTGACTTTTTCAAAATTTGCCATACCGCCTGCCAAAATAAGCGGGATTTTTTCGCTTTCCAGCCCTAAATTTTTAAACACTTCAAACGTTTCTTCGATGACGCGTTTGAAATCGAATTTGGCATCGTTTACGCCTTCAACGGTTGACGCGCCCAAATGTCCGGCCGCGTGGGCAGGATGTTCGACTACAATCGCATCGGGCAATATGCCTTTTTTCATCCAACGTTTCAAGACGATATTAATACCGCGCGATTCGGATAGAATCGGCAGCAGGGCAACATCTTTATGATAGCCCTCGGTCATTTCCGGCAGGTCCAAAGGCAGACCTGCGCCCATCACGACTGCATCCGCCCCTGATTCGCAAGCCTGGCGGACATACGCGGCGTGGTCTTTGACCGCCTTCATCACGTTGACCGCAATCAGTCCTTTTCCCTCTGAAGCACTTTTGGCTTTTTGGATTTCCCTGTCTAATGCGGTACAGTTCAAAGACGTATATTTCTCTTCACTCGGATTGATTTGGGATTCGGCGAGCAGGTCTTCGTGAAGGTGGCGCAAATCCACACTGGCAATCGTTCCGATACCGTTTTCACGCGCCACCGCGCTGGACAAACCCGATGCGGAAACACCGACCCCCATACCGCCTTGCACGATGGGGATAAGGGATTTTCCACGAATAATCAAGGGGTCAAAAATATTCTGCATCAGTTTCTCCGAGTATACGAATCAGTCAGACTCATGAAAAATGGTTCTAACTGTTTTAGAACCATTGCTCAAATTTGGTATTATACTCTAAATATCGTAGCGGTAAACAAGAAAGCAGCCGGGGCTTCGGGCATATTCTGTTACGCCTGTTTCAATCGGGAGAGAAAATATTATAGTGGATTAAATTTAAATCAGGACAAGGCGACGAAGCCGCAGACAGTACAAATAGTACGGCAAGGCGAGGCAACGCTGTACTGGTTTAAAGTTAATCCACTATAAATTTGATGATGGCATAAAAAAGCCCTAGTCAGTTGCTGTCAAAGGGGATTGTTAAGAAAAGTAATGCCACGTTGAAGGGGTGCAATATATCAGACGTTTCAATCGGGTAAAATGTTGGACGGACACCGCATCCGGTTATGGGATATCGGTTTGCACGGCAAAGGTTTGAATATGATTCGATTACGTCTGAGATTCTGATGAAGGGGGTAGGTAAAGATGATGATAAAATATACAAGTATAAAAGATATCGTTGAATATGGATTAGATGCTATTTCTGATAAGGAAAAAATAACAATGAACCTGAAAGACTTTCTATACATTAGACGAGTTTTAGAGGAATATATGCGTTATCTACATAATCCTGATCATTATCCCGATATAGAAGCAATTCAAAATTTTTTAGGTGATGCTTCTTCGGGAGGCGGATTTGAATGTTTAAGCACAGCTATTTATAACAAAGTATATAAAGTTGATTTGCCGGCGAAGATTGAGAAAATGATTGATGATGGTTTATTTGAACACCCTCTATATCCCAGTTACTATAAGAAAAATGAATAAGCAATAATTGGATAGTATTGAAATTGTAGAAAATATAAATTTATGTGGATACGTAAATTCGAAGTTGTAGGAAAGGATAAAAAGTGAAAATAGTGCTTGTTAAATTTTAACTATGGTAACGAGTTGCCGAGGCAATAAAAAATCCCCGAGGGATAATCTCGGGGATTTGGAATTTGGCACGCCCACGGGGAATCGAACCCCGGTTACCGCCGTGAAAGGGCGATGTCCTAACCGCTAGACGATGGGCGCATATTGTATTTTCTTACTGGCGCACCCGGAGCGATTCGAACGCCCGACCCTCTGGTTCGTAGCCAGATACTCTATCCAACTGAGCTACGGGTGCACTGCAAGAAAGATTTGAATTTTAGGGTAATCATCGGATTCTGTCAATTGTTTTGTTGGATGAAATGCCTTAAAATTGTAAAATATTAGTTTGTTGTTTGAATCTAAAGAGAATAAAATGATTGTTACTTCTCGCTGGTCCTTGCTAGAAAAGGTATTTTTACGGTTTGGAATGCCTGTTGCCGTGGTTGATTTGGAATCGACGGGCGGCAATCTGTATGAAGACAGGGTAACCGAAGTGGCTTTGGTCAAATTTGAGCAGGGAAGGGTGGTGAGGCATGAGTGGCTGGTTAATCCTCAAAAACCTATTCCGCAGTTTGTGGCGGGGCTGACGGGGATTTCAGACGGCATGGTTGCCGACGCACCTGTTTTTGCAGAGATTGCCGGCGAGTTGTTTTCGGTATTGAAGGGTTGTGTGTTGATTGCACATAACAGCCGTTTCGACTATACGTTTTTAAAGCATGAGTTTCATCGTGCGGGTATCGGATTTTCATCGCCTGCTTTGTGCAGTGTGCAGCTGTCCCGGTGTCTGTATCCGCAATTTTACAAGCACAGCCTGGACAGTATCATCGAAAGGTTGGGGATTGTTGTAGAAGACAGGCATCGTGCGATGGCGGATGTATCGGCATTGTGTGATTATTTGGAATACAGCCTGTCGGAACATGGGGTTGAGGCATGGATCAGGCAGTGTTTCCGTTTGATGAATCCGAAACCGCTGCCTGCCGCGCTGCCCGAACGGTTGAGGGAACAGTTGTACGGTTTGCCTGACGGTATGGGGGTGCTTGCCTGTTTCGACGGCGGAGGGAAAGTAAATTATATCGGTACGTTTGAACGGGTATATAGCGAGGTTTCGGCTTTATTGGATGCAGGAAAAGTTCCGTTTGATTGGTGCAATACGGAGGAAGTCCGTTTTTTTCCCGCTTTGGGCAGCCTGCATGCATATAAGATTAAAGCGGAATTGGTCGGGCGTTATCATTCGGGTTGTTATGTGTCTGCCAAAAATCTGCTTAAAACATTTACGACAGTCAGGTTTGAAAAAGGTTCAGACGGCATGTTGAATGCGAAAACAGCGGCTTTGAAAAACGGTGTGGCGGATAATCCGCCTACCGGATTATTTGCCAATAAAAAGGCGGCGAGACGGGCTTTGTCGTCGTGGGCGGAAACATACGGATTGTGTCCTGCCGCAGCCGGTATCCTGTCGGACGGTTATACAGAGGATGAGCCTTGTCCCGTATATGTTTCAGACCGATGTGATAAGGCGTGCGGCCGTTCAGACGAACAGGTTTTGGCGTTTGCACACAAGTTGTCTGTCTTGGATTGGGGAAAAATGCATGAGGTAGAAATTACCGAAACCGATCCGCTGACGGGGAAAACGGTCGTTCTGCACGGAATGGGCGGCGCATTGGAAATGGATGATGGGCTTTGGTATTTCGATAAAGATTTGCCGGATGTGTTTAAGGCGAAATTTAAAACGGACAGGAAAAATATTAAGGAAATCGGTTAAATCGATACCGGTTGGTGAAAGCCGGTAAGTATGTAAACAGCCGTTCGTATTGATTGCCTAATCGGTTTGGGTTGGAATGTGTTGCCGTTTGCAGGTAATGTGTCCGAAGATGCCGTCTGAATTTTTTCAGACGGCATTTTTGCCGACGCGGTTTTCGTGCCGTGTCGGTTTGCCCGTCCATCCGAAGGCATCGGACAAGCAGGGTGGTTTTTAGAAGCCGTTTTCCATCATGATTTGACCGGGAATGCGGTTACGGTGCATGGCGTAACCCATGTCGAGCAGCGTTTGGAAAGTGTCTTTGACCATTTCCGGGTTGCCGCAAATCATAAACCGTGTGGATTCCGGGGTGAACTTGGTATGCAGTGCCTGTTCGATGCTGCCGTTTTTTAAGAGTTCGGGAATGCGTTTGCCGCCCAATCCGTCGGAATTGGCGGCACGGGTGGTAACAGGGACGAAACGGAACGAGTGTCCGTATTCGCCTACCAGGGGATGTTCGGACAATGCGGCGAGCCGGTCGTTGAAAATCAATTCTTCGGGAAAAGATACGGAATGTATCAGGTTGACGGTATCGAAACGCTGCCGGATTTCGGGTTGTTCGAGAATGGAAAGGAAGGGGGCGATGCCGGAGCCGGTGCAGAGCATTACCAAATCCTTGCCGTCGGGGAAGCGTTCGGGCAGGAGGAAGCCGGTGGCATTTTTATCGAGCAGGATGGTGTCGCCCTGTTGCATTTTGGCGAAACGGACCGACATGGGGCCATCTTGGATGAGTACGGCAAAATATTCGAGCGTGTCGGCATATTCTGCGGAAACGATGGAATAGGCACGCCAAATAAAGCCTTCCCCTTCGTAGAAACCGAGTCGGGAGAACTGTCCGGCTTTAAAACGGTAGGATTCGGGACGGCTGATGGCGAAAGTGATGAGTTTTGGCGTGTGGTGTTTGACCCACAAAATCTTTTCTTCGGTAAATTTTGCTTCGGGCGATGCTGCCATTTTGTTGTCCTTGAGTGTGTTTGTCGGGATTATAGCCAATTTGGGTGTTTTTTTCTGCCTTACTCTTCTGGATTTTATGAAAAAATTAGGCTTGACCGTTTTTATCATCATACTTTTTCAAATACTACTAAAAAATGCATTACTGACTAGGCGGTAATGAGTATGGACAGTTTTACAAAAGTTTCGGTCTACAATTTATAGGTTTATAATAATAAAAATATCCATCAAAAAAATGTGATTTTTCTTTTTTTAAAAGCCGCACCTTGCCATTCTTGTAATCACATTCGTAATATTCAATATTTTCCAAATCTGAATCAAATAGATATTGAGGTAAAACATTCCCTTCTCTGTCTAGTTCTATTAATTCCTCAAAAACTATCTTATCTTTATAATAAAAAACAATTTTTTGGAAATCTGAATTGATTATATACAGTTTTACATAATCCCAATTAAAATTCGTTATATCACTAATTAAGAATTCTTTTTTATTATAATTAAAACTTATTTTGCTTATTACATTCTTTTCAAATATAAAAGAAATAACAATGGCGATTAATAAAGAAAATATATAAAGTATATTTTTATTCATATTTTATCTTCTCCATTGTCTGGCTGAAATTTGTGCTCTGATTTGTTTTCTCCTCTGCTGAATTTTAAATCCGGTACTGGTATTATCTAAGTGAATCAATGTATTGCTTGTATTTTGGTAATATTTTTTCAGATAATTTTTTTCTTACGATATCATAATTTCCATTACTGTTTCTTTCTGCTTGATAAAAACCATTATTTTTATAAGTTTCCAAAATTAATCCAGCCAACTCTTTTGTATTTAACCTGTTAGTATATTTGGAATTTGCCCGATGCCGGCGGTAAAATATCCCTTTTATCCTCAGCAGAGCCGATGTCTTCACGCAAAATCATCCACATCGACATGGACGCATTCTACGCATCGGTAGAACTGCGCGAACAGCCGCATTTGAAAGGGCGGCCGGTGGTCGTCGCGTGGGAGGGCGAGCGTTCGGTGATTTGCGCCGCATCGTATGAGGCACGGCAGTTTGGGCTGCATTCCGCGATGTCGGTGGCAACGGCGAAAAGGCTGTGTCCGCAAGCGGTGTATGTGCCGCCGCATTTCGATTTGTACCGTCAGGTTTCCGCGCAGATTCACGCCGTATTCAGGCGTTATACCGATTTAATCGAACCCTTGTCGCTGGACGAAGCCTATCTTGACGTTACCCATAATTTCAAAAACATCCCTTACGCCAGCGAAGTTGCCAAAGAAATCCGCGCCGCCATTTTTGCGGAAACGGGTTTGACTGCATCCGCAGGCATCGCGCCGAACAAATTTTTGGCGAAAATCGCGTCGGACTGGCGCAAGCCGAACGGGCAGTTTGTGTTGCCGCCGCACAAAGTCATGGCATTTTTGGAAACCCTGCCTTTGGGCAAAATCCCCGGAGTGGGCAAGGTAACGCTGAAAAAAATGCAGTCGCTGGGTATGCAGACGGCGGGCGACTTGCGCCGTTTCGAGCGCGGCGAGCTCTTAAACCATTTCGGACGCTACGGCTACCGCCTCTATGATTTGGTGCGCGGTACGGACGAACGCCCCGTCAAAGCCGAACGCGAACGCCTCCAAATCTCTACAGAAATCACCCTGCCCGAAGACCTGCCTCTCGAGCAGGCTGCCGGACACCTGCCCCATCTTGCCGAAGACTTGTGGCGGCAAATCACGCGCAAAAACGTCGAAGCCCAAAGCGTAACGCTCAAGCTGAAGACCTACGATTTCCGCATCATCATGCGTACGCTGACTTATTCCTCCGTATTGCCCGACTGCGCAGCTCTGCTGCAGGCTGCGCAAATGTTGATGGCGCGCGTCCCGCCGCAGACGGAAGACGCGTTCCGCCTCATCGGTATCGGTGTCGGCCGCCTTGTGCCGAAAAACCAACAGCAGGATTTGTGGGCGTAAACCGATTTACGCACGCCGTCGAAAAAACATGCCGTCTGAACGGTTTTCAGACGGCATGGCTGCTTTATAGTGGATTAACAAAAATCAGGACAAGGCGACGAAGCCGCAGACAGTACAAATAGTATGGAACCGATTCACTTGGTGCTTCAGCACCTTAGAGAATCGTTCTCTTTGAGCTAAGGCGAGGCAACGCCGTACTGGTTTTTGTTAATCCACTATACTTAGTATTTTTTTATATCTATCTTTTAGATATTCACTTTTTGTTTCACTATATTTCAAACTGAAGTATTGAATCAATTCTGACTTATACATCATAGGTA